>CALAXS010000311.1 GCA_937895305.1 uncultured bacterium | reverse complement strand
AAACTGATTATGGCCGCAGTCATGTGCATCGACATGGTGCTAAAAGAGTAGCGTGCGTCAAGGTACAACAGACATAAAGACTACGCTTCTGCTTTTTGGAGCTGTCCTGGTGGGCACTGTGTTACGTCTCTATGGTATCCAGAGCGAGTCCGCCTGGTGCGATGAAGCGGTCACCCTCCTCTATCTCCCGGCCGACAATCTGCACGACTTTATGCAGGGTATCTGGATACCCGATCCCCACGCACCCATCACCCCGCTCTACCACTGGATAGCCTTCGCCTGGTCCCAGATCTTTGGCGGCACCATGCTCGCCATGCGCATGATGAGTATTGTCCTTGGACTCCTCGCTATTCCCTTGCTCTATGCTATCGGGCGACGACTCTTTAACACACAAGCTGGGATCTACGCTGCTTACTTTGGCGCATTGAGCCAGGTCCAGATCTACTTCAGTCAGGAGGTCCGCTTCTATTCGCTGATGACCCTCCTCGCACTAATTAGCTTTTACGCACTCCTTCGCGCACTGGAAGACATGCAAGCACGGTGGTGGGTACTCCATGGCATTGTGAACTTTGCCATGCTCTTCGTCCATCCCTTCGCACCCATATTCTACGGCACCGTTGGCCTGTATCTTGTCTACCAGTACTGGCGGACACCCCGCATAGTTTTCCTTTGGGGCACCTGCCATGTCGCCTTTATCATCTTGCGTGTGTTGCATATTCTCTGGCTGGATTACGATATGGGCGAGCATGGCATCCTCTTTACCGGCCCCCTACCCTCCTGGCGCGAATTCGCAAACGCCATGCTCCTCTTCTCCGGTGCACGCTTCACCCGCCACAATCCCGCCGAATGGATGCCCGGCGGTATTTCCCTTTCCCTGCCGATTGGTGGCCTCATCGTCCTCTTAACGGCCTGGGGTACCTATGTGTCCTTTATGAAACGCAAGGACTGCCCGACCCACTGGCACAGTATGGTGATGTGCTGGATGTGGCTACTCTTTCCCCTGTTCTTTCTCTTTGCTACCTCCTGGATCTGGCGACCCGTTTTTTTCTATCGCTACGTCCTTTATGCGGCCTACGCCTTTCCCTGGCTAATGGGTCTATCCCTGACCCAAATCCCGTCGCAGAAAAATCTGCGCGTGGGGGTGTCGGCATTGCTCGTCGCGCTCATCGCTTACCAGACCTTCGCCATCCCCAGGCCCCTCCGCGCTGACTACCAACAGATGGCGCGGGACATCAATCAGGACGGTAAGGTGCCCGTACTCGCCCTGAAAAACCTGAACTACTACGGCGTGCTTTATTGCCTCGACCGTGACGAAGAGCAGGTACTGAACCGTTACGGATTTCGTGAATTGTGTGCAGAGTCCATGGACCGTGCCAATCGGGGCGAGATCTTCTGGGTGTCCTTCTACTACTGGGACAACCTCGAAGACTTCGAAGTGCCCCTCCGCGCTGCGGGACATAGCGTAGAGAAACATGCCTATGCAGGTATCCCCACGCTCTACGGCTATCGCATTCAAGGGGACGCGAAGCCATGAGCGAGCTAACGGATAAGCCCGATAAAACACTGCTCTATATCAACATCGCTATTGTCCTTGCGATGAGCTTACGCATCCATGGCATCCAGTATGAATCCGCATGGGGCGATGAAGTCGTGACCCTCCAGTATCTACCCGCTACCGATTTCAAAACCTTCATGGACGGTATCTGGACCAGCGACCCCCACGGTCCCCTGACCCCCGTCTTTCATGGGCTGGCCTATGCCTGGTCAAAGCTTGCAGGCGGCACCCTCCTGCCCATGCGCATGCTCCCCCTGCTCCTGTCATTCGCTGCCCTGCCCCTTATTTACCTCGTCGGGAAAAAACTATTCGGTACACGCGCAGGGCTCATTGCCCTCTACCTCACCGCCGTGAATCCGCTCCTCATTTACTACAGCCAGGAACTGCGCTTCTATGCGCTGGTCATACTCTGTGCGCTCTTGTCGCTGTTGAGTCTGCTCCATGCGCTCGAGAAAAACAGTAAAGGCGCGTGGATACTTCACTGTTGTGCCAATGCCCTCTTCATCAGCACCCACGCCTTCACGCCCATCCTCTTCGGCGTAGAAGGCCTTTATCTCCTCTATAAAAAAGGTCGGAACTTACGCGCCCCCATCCTCTGGGGAGCTTTTCATTTACTGTTGGTCGCGGGCCTGGGACTGCGCATGGCCCTGCGCGACTACGACCTGGGCACACAAAGCCTCGTCTTCAACGATGCCCTGCCCACCTGGCGCGAATTCGGCAACACCATCCTCGTTTTTACCGGGGCGCGCTTCGCCCGCGAAGACCCGGTGCAATGGATGCCCGGCGGCCTCTCCTTCGACCGCATCATCGGTGTACTCGCGCTACTCATTGTAGGACTTGGCGCGTTCCAGGCCCACCGAAAACGCAAAGAGAATCCCAAGATCCGGGACGGCTATGTCCTTGGTGTGTTGTGGCTCGTTTTCCCCCTGGTGTTTCTCTATGCCGTGTCCTTCATCTGGCGACCCGTCTTCTACTACCGCTACATCCTCTACGCCGCCCTCGCCTTCCCCTGGCTACTCGGTGCCGCCCTTGCCACCATCCACCCCAAGGGCCTCCGCATTGGGGCCACGGTGCTGTTCCTGACGCTCATGACCTACCAGACCCTCGCCCTGCCCCGGCCCTTCCGTGCCGACTACCAGACCCTCGCCCACCACATCGCCCAGGACCTAGCGCCCATCGTCCTCGTGCTCAAGGAATTCAATCACCAGGGTGCCACCTACGCCATCGACCTCCCTGACGAAAACATCATTCTCCACCATGGCTTCGGTGAACTCTGCGACGAAGCCCGCACCCGCGCCAAAGCAGGCGAGACCGTCTGGGTCGTTTTCTACCGCTGGATCAAGCTCGACGAATTTCAAAACGCCATAACCGACTGCACCACCACTCGCCACGACTATGCCGGTATGCCCGGTCTCAATGCCTATCGCGTGGTGGGGGATTAGCGCGACTACAATTGGGGAAAGACTACGACGACGGCGCTTCTGCTACACTGAGACCATGCCCGGAATCATATAAGGTTGCAAGTTTGAATCCTGCCCTGCCAGGACTACACCACCACTACGAGAGGAAAGCAGCATGACCCCGGAAACAAACACGGATCGGATTTCTGGAGCCCCAGCCTCGAAACTGGCGCGAGGGTGCAATATTGCCGTGGTTGTGGTCTTTGTGGGGCTCGCGGTTGGGGGATTTTTTGCGTACCAGTCCACGAAAGACATGACGATTGACGGAGCCAATGAACCGGTCAAGAAAGTGGTTGTGGCTAAATTTGCGACGGATTACGACCAATGGAAAACAGCGGGGAAGATTCCGGACGCCCAGGCCAGGGTATTCGACGATCTTGTCGGAATCACGCAGCGCAAAGACGTTTCATTCTGGACGACACTCTTGTGTTATTTCACCGCGAGTTCGGCAATCGATGAGAGCTCATTGACGGACGCGAAGATAAAACAACTGGACGATGTCGCCGCTTATGCGAATGAGAATCCAGGCGCGAGCATCGAAGATTTGGGCCAATTCCTCCAGAAGCATCCTGAAATTCAGAAGACCTTTACAGCTGAGCAGAAGAAACACCCCGAAACTGAAATCCAATAACGGCCCCTATGGTGTGCGCAAGGAGTTATTTCTACTATATAGTAGCGTTTTCGGGTTGTACAGCCATACTGGCGACTAAGGATGGAGCACGATAATGGAGTCCAACAAAACTCAACAGCGACCTGTTGATACGCCGGAAAAATCTGCAAAGCAGCCCCCAATTTGGGTCCGGATACCGGGCTGGATTGCGGTGGGATGTATTCCGGCGCTCCTGTTTCTGGTGTTGCTTCTTGTTGAGAGCCTTGGGCTAGACTGGCCCGGTGACACGGATGACAAACTCAAAGTAAGTGTACTGGTTTACGGTGTGGCAGTATTTGTACTGGGCACGCCCATTGTCCTGCTCCCCTGGTCACACTACCTGCTTATGACGACCCACGGGCCTTTTCCCGCCGATAAGCTCAAGCTGGCATGGCGAATTATTCTAATCATTCTTGTGTCGCTGGAAATGAGTGTTGCAAACTACTTTGTGGGGATTGTCGGATTGTTTTTAGCAGCCGTTGCGTATGTTATAAGGAACGGACTCCCTGTTGTTGGCTAGGTGAACACTGCGACGAAGCCCTCACCCGCGTCCAAGCGGGGGAGTAACTACTCCACCACAAACACCGTATTTCCCTGCGTGACCCCATTCTCCTTTGCAATCGCTATGGGCACGGCAACCCCGCTCCGCACGAAGTTCTGCTGTACCACATTGTCCTTGCCACCCGCGACGGCAATGGCATCGACCATCGTGCCCTCCTTCTTGGCTGTGACGGTGTTGTCCGACACCACGCAACCTACACCGCCCGTGATACTCACGCCCCGCACATAGGGGTTGACAATCTGATTGGACGACACGCGAACGTTCTGACTATTCACCACCGTCACCGCGCCGCCCTGTTCCGCATCGCCATTTCTGAACTCGCTGATGATGTTGCCGTTCACCAGACAGTGTGTGCTGTTTTCAATGAGGATGCCATCATCATACTTCACCTCTGTGGGCGTACTCGCGGGTCGTGTGCCAAAGGTATTGCTCCCGATATTGACCGTCGTTGAATCCTTAATGTGTACATTCAGTTCACGTCCCCCATAAATGGTGTTGCCCGATATGGCGACCCGGCTTCCGTTCTTAATTTCGATGTTTTTCTCGCGACTCCCCAGGACATTCCCCGTAATCGTCAAGATGCGCACCCCCATAGCGCCTTCCACCT
>CALAXS010000310.1 GCA_937895305.1 uncultured bacterium | reverse complement strand
AGTGAAGTTATATACAGTGATTGGGACCATGCTCCTGTTGTCGGTCTGGGGCCACGCCGTGCTGCTTGATCATAAAAGTATTATACAAAGCCTGGATGATGCTGCTCTGGAGCGCGGGAAAGCCATATTTCAATCCAGCTGCGCACAATGCCATGGCACCGATGGCAACACACCCACACTGCCCACCGCCCGTTCCTTTGGCAAAGACGAATTCAAATTCGGCAGCGATCCCTACAGCATGTGGAAAACCCTCAGCTACGGTGGCGGCATGATGCTTCCCCAGACCTGGCTCGATGCCAGCCAGCGCTACGACGTCATTCACTACCTTCGGGAAGCCCTCGTCAAACCCACCAACACAGGACAATACACTACCATCGATGCTCAATACCTCGCTGCACTCCCAGACGAAAAACTGAGAATCATTGAAGCTCCGGACGGCAGCCATCCCCGCGACTACGGCCCCGTACTGTCCTCACAGTTTAAACGCGAGTTCAACACCGTGATGACCGTAAAGCTCAACCCTGCAGTACACATGAGCTATGACCTCCACCGTATGGCGGTGGTTCATGCCTGGGACGGCTTCCTGGATTTGCGCGAAACACAACATATCCTCCTTCGTGGAGAACGGCAACCCCAACCCAGAGGCAAACCCTTACAGGGGCAAGATACCTTCTATTGGGCCTGGGAGGATGCACTGGCCGAGCCCGAGCCCCTGCGCGGTCCCAAAGGGATTGACGACAGTAGACCCGACTCACCCTACCCTGTGGATAAACTCGATTACCATGGGCACTACCTCTACGGCGATAAAGTGGTTTTCGACTACGCAATACAGGGTCGCAACGTCCTCGAAATGCCCGGCATCATCGCAGGGGAGCCCTTCCAGATCATTGAACACATCCTGCGCATTGAATCCGGAGACCAACCACTGCGTTTGGTTCTGGGACACCTACAGGAAGATGGATGGCCCACCGACTCGATTATGCAGTTAACGGACAACCCCACGCCCACAGACCAATCGGCCCAGGGCACCCTGGCCATGATGGGTGTTGAAGGGGACGACGGGAATCAGGGGCGATTCATAGCGACCCAGGCCATAGGCCAGGTAAAAGATGCCCGCTGGATCATGGATA
>CALAXS010000309.1 GCA_937895305.1 uncultured bacterium | reverse complement strand
CGGTAGGATTCGAACCTACGAATACCGATACCAAAAACCAGTGCCTTAACCACTTGGCCACGCCCCAGCGGATGTCTGATTTTGTCAGGATGTTCTTTGATTTACACGTACGTGTATTGACCAGAACCCCTTATAAACCGGACAGTTGGGAAGTATAGCAAGTGCCGGACGGGGAAGTCAATTCAGGATTGGTTACGTATCTGGTTGAGCATGGTGCGGGTTTGTTCTGCCAGATCATTGCAGGCCTGGGTGATTTCAGGGCCTTTTCCCTTGCGGAGCTGGAGGCGCAGGTTGATCATTTGGCTGGTAAGGGGAAGAAGGTCCCGACCAATGTTCATGGCGGTTTCGAGCTTGCCTTTTTGCATGAGCCTGCAAAGTGCGCCATCTGCCCCACAGAGTGCCGCAGAGGCTTCAATGAGTTTGGAGTTGGGCTGGGTGAGTTGCGGGGTCTGGTATATGATGTTGATGAGATCGTCTTTGGCCTGTTTGGTTTTCTGGATGTCTTCGAGTGGGGCGTTGTTTCCGATTTGACGGAGGAGCTGTTGGACGGGCTGTATGGGGAGGTTATAACGTCTTGCGAGATTAAGGCTTATGGATATTTGGTTTTGATCGTCTTTTATGAGTCCAGCGAGCATAGTGTCACGAAGGTGTATGGAGGTCTCGCGGTCGGCAAAGAGAATTATTTGCCCTTGCCCGGGAAACATTTCGAGGTGGCGCGGGGTCGCCATGGAATGCCAATTGAGGTTACGTACGAAGTCGGTCATATCATAGGTTTGCAAGTGATCCGGGAGATTCCTGGGCATGGTAAGGGTGAGTGGGGATACTTCTCCGATGTCGTTGTTGATGATATAGAGGAGATAGAAGTTGTGGCCTTTGAGCCAGCGCCATTGTATTGCGGTGCGCTGCGGGGGGAGTTTGGAGTGGGGATGTTGTTGATATTCTATTTTGACATCCAGACCCGGGTCGTCGCACGGGGTTGCATTGAGAAGGAGGGTGGATAGGCCGTGGAAGCGTCGCATGCGGTGGCCGAGTTCAGCCCAGAGGTCAGAGAAGGTAAGGAAGGGACCCGTGAGGGAGCGTATGATATTGGAACCGGCCCAGAAGGGTTCGTTGTGGTAGGTGAAAGAAAACCAGCCACGGGAACCGTTTGCGAATGCGAGGTTGAGCATGAGGCGAATGGCGGGGTTGGAATACCATTTGGGGGTGTTGGTGGCGTAAACGAATCCCGGGGCACTGGTCCAGAGTTGTTGACCGTTGTTGAGCGGGTATTGTGCCTGTATGAGGTCGCCCAGTTCCCAGGGGGATTGGGATTTGAAGTAGGAAATACCGGATGCTGCGAAGTGGGGTGCGTAGAGTGCGTAGCAGTTGGGGTCACGCAGGGTAAAGAGTACGGGGTGATTGGGGTCTGCTTTTTGTATGTCGTCGCGGGCTTTGAGGTAGGGCTGGAACAGGTGTTCACCCGGTTCGTTTGCGAGGCACCAACCGAGGATCACATCGGAATCGATAAAGGGTTTGATGTAGGTTTCAATGAGTTTGGGACCCTGTCTATCCCAATCTTCCAGTGGGAAGTTGTACATGGGTACGATGCGTATGTTGAATCGGGATGCAAGGCTGAGAATTTCGCGCCATTCTATGGTTGTGAATTCTTCTACGTCTTCCAGCAGAACGCAGTTGTGGTGATTTTTAAGGATGTCTTCCAAGGCCAGGCGCCAGTAGTCACGAAAGGAAATTTGCATGAGTTCGGCCATGTTGCGTGCCGCGGATGCGAGCATAACGACGCCCATGGGGAGGAAATCCTGCAGGAGGGGGTATGTTTTTGGCTTTTTATGGGATTGTAGTTCGATGGTGTGCTGCTTGTAGGCCTGGGATTCGTGTGGGGTCATGGCGCGGAAGCGCACGGATTTTATGGCGATGGATTCTTCGCTGCGATTAACGCTATACAGGCGCAGGGTGAATGAGGTGATGGCATCGGGGAAGCCGTTGTGTCGTATGCAGCGGGATTGTGTGAGCCATTCTTTGGTGTGGGGGAGTCCATCGAAGTAGTCCCCTCCCTGATAGTGTGCGATCCATGCGGGGCGAGCATGGGCACTGAGGCAGCGGTAAGTGACCTCTACGATGGGGGTTTCCTTGAGGTTGATAGGGAGTCGTTCATCATCGAGATTGAGGGTTCCCAGGGGGGCCCAGAAGGAGGGGTCGTCGTGGTTGAGGTGGTCAATGGGTTGAATGTTCTGGAAGTCTGCAGAGAACTTGATGTAGTCCTTTTCTACAGTCGTTTTAGCGGAAATGGCCTGCCAGTCTAGATCACGAGGGTCATCGATGTGTTTCCATCGGGCAATGTCCTGGGTTGTGAATTCGATGTAGGGTACGGAATCGCGTGCATCAGGGTCAGGCTTGTCAAGTATGTTTTCCAGATATCCAGAGTATTCGTAGCGCATGGTGATCTAACTTTCCTGTACCGGATATTTTGAGTCGCGGTGTGGTCTGGGGTGTTTTCTTGTTTGGCGTTGCTCTTCATGGTCCCAGAAGAGAATTTTGTCTTGCCGATAGGATTCTATCCCAAGTCGGGTCACGACGAGCGCATCACATGCGGTGTCGATATCTAGGTGACACTTTTCACGGGTTTTGATACATTTAAGCCAGTTGGTCATGTGGTCGTCGCGGGGTTGCAGGTCTACTATGATTTCGTTCGCACCGTGTTCTTTTTTAAACCAGTCCTCGAATTGCTTTTCGGCGCTAACATGCATACCACCACTTTCGTGATGTCGGATTGTGGCGCGGTGTCCACGAATCATGAGGGGGTTGGCCTGGGCGTTGGCCATGGAGGAGGTGAGCGTCATTGAGAAATCCTGGGGGTAATCGAGGTTCATCATGAAGGTATCGGGTACTTCACGATCATCTTTTTGTATCCAGATACCACCATTGGCGGAGACGCGTTCGGGTGTAGTTGTGCCCAGCGCGATGGTGAGGGGGGCGATGTAGTGGTAAAGGAGGTCAGTGGCGATACCGCCAGAGTAGTCCCAGAACTTTCTGAACTGGAAAAAGCGTGGCGGGGAGAAGTCACGTCGCTTTGCCGGACCGAGCCATTGACGCCAGTCAATGTAAGCATCGCCCGCATCGGGGTTATTTGTAGCGTCGGCATCAATGTGGTAGTTCCATTCGCCACCCCGGTCGTCGGGGCCTCCTTTGCTGTTTCGGGAGTAGTCAGCTTGTACCCAGAGGAGCTTACCGATGCCGCCCTGCTGTATGAAATCCCGGGCTTGCCAGAAGAAATCGTCGGAGCAGCGTTGTGCACCGCACTGAAAGACACGCCCTGTTTTGTAGACGGTTTCGCGTAGGTCGTAGGCTTCTTCTATGGTGTGGGTGATGGGCTTTTGGCAGTACACATCCTTGCCAGCCTGGAGCGCGTGGATGGCATTGAGAGCATGCCAGTGGTCAGGGGTGGCGATGACGACGGCGTGGATGTCGTCCCGTTCAAGGAGTTGGGTATAGTCGAAATAGGCTTCGATAGTGCGCCCTGTTTGCTGCTCAACGCGTTTGAGTGCGTTTTTCTGGCGTCGGGTATAGACATCGCTGATGGCGCGAACCTGAATGTTTTGGCCGTTTTTCTCGCGGCTGAGGAGGTCGCCCAGGTGGCCGCTGCCCATGCCACCGACACCGATGATACCAATGCCGATGGTGTCGTCCGGATTAAGGAGGGTGCCTGTGGTGGGTAGGTGCGGATCGGTTGGGATGGTGGATTTTCGTGCATAGGCACTACTGGCAACAAGGAGTCCGGCACCTGCGACCGCAGTGCCTCGGGTGAGGTCGTTGAGGAAGTCGCGTCGGTCCATATCTTGGTGTTTTGCCATGGGAATACTCCTTTGATCTGATACGTATAAAACAGTATACGACTAGAGCGATGGGAGTTCCACCTCGAATGAAGTACTTTGGACCTATTTGGCGAAATCGAGGCAGTACCCATCTTCGGTAGCGGGATCAGCGGCAGGACAGTAGGTGTATCCGCCTGCGTTGTAGATTTGGATGAGTCGGAGGATTTCGCTCAGGGAGATGTGTCCGTCGGGTGGATCGTAGTCACTCGCATGAGGGGTGCAGACCTGGTCGCCTGTGCCGGGTGCGAAGCCGTCTTCGGTACTTTCGTCGCAGTAGTATTCACCGGAGTTGAAGAGTTGGATAACCCGGAGGATTTCAGTGAAGTCTACGCTGTTGTTCCCATCCTGGTCAGCGTGGAAGGTGGGTGTATCCGGGAGGAGGCCCCCCGGATCAGAGGTAGCGTCGATGGTGAATTTGAAGCGGGTAACATTATTGGTCTCGTCGGATTCGAGTATATCATTCAGGCTATCCGATTCCATTTCGCACCAGTAGGTGCCCCAATGAAGTCCAGTGATGTCGACCCATTGGAATTCGAGGTTTTTGGAGTAGATGTCGGTGTATCCCACAGAAAGGCCCTGAAGGCCATTGTGATTGGAGTTGAGCCGCTCACCGGAAGGGGGGATGCAACCTTGTGTAATTTGTTGCGTGCAATCTGGAAGTTCGGGCGGGTTGTCGCTGTGAAGCTGGGTGCTGGTGATGTTGACGTATTCCTTGAGGCCCTCGCGGATGATGGGACCCACGCCATCACCTGGGAGGATGATACGAACGCGGTAGTTGGCCCAACCCAGGGTTTGCATTTTGGCGGTTGCGTTGTCCCAGCGGAAATCGCTCAAGGTTCGGGCGCGGGTACTGCCGTCACTACGTTGGATAATCTGGTCCACGTATTCCTGATTGTTACCTGCGTCCTGGCCATTCTTGACGATACGGAATTCGCCCATGCCAATATCGGGGATAGAAGTGCGAAATTTGAAGAAGACACGACCGGGATGATTCAGGTGAGTGCCAATGTCATTGTCGCCTTCGGAGGCGGGGCCATAGAAGAGGACATCGGGGAGCAGGTCAGTGACTTGTGCTGAGGCCATGGTGCTCAGGCTGAGTAGTGTGATGAGGAGTATGCGTCGGAATGGCATGACTTTAATTATCCTGTGCTGTGATCGGTGGTCCGTTGCAGTCATTGTACCTGTATTCTGTAAAGGATGCATCCTGTGTGCAGGGCATGGGATTATCCCCGTGCAGCGTTCTTTATGTTCTTGAGGGTTTTCATGATGGGGTTATCACCACGCCCGAAGTAGTCGTGGAGCTTTTCGTATTCTGCGAAGAGGGCCTGGTAGCTGGCGTGGTTAGTGGCATTGGGCACGAAGGACTCGGCCTTGATGGCGGCCATGTTCTTTGCGGCTTCTGCGATGTCGTCATAGCCACCCTCGTCTGCACCTGCAGCGACGGCACCCCACATGGCGGAGCCGAGGGCGACGGTCTGCTCGGAGTCGGCAATCTTGATTTCACGTCCCGTAACGTCGGCGAAGATCTGCATGCAGAGGGGGTTGTTGTTGGGGAGTCCGCCACAGGCGTAGAGGGTGTCGATGGGGCAGCCCCCTGCGTGGAGGTCGCGGATAATCTTGTAGGTGCCGAATGCGGTGGATTCGAGGATGGCGCGATACATCTCTGCGGGGGTGGTGCCCAGGGTCATGCCGACCATCATGCCGGAGAGTTCGGCATCGACGAGGACGCAGCGGTTACCGTTCCACCAGTCGAGGCAGAGGACACCGGATTCACCGACCGCGAGCTTTTCGGCTTCGCGGCTGAGGTAATCGTGGATGTTGAGACCTTCGGCATCGGCAGCGTCGAAGGCGGATTTGGGAACGCAGTTGCTGATGAACCAGGCGAATATGTCGCCTACGGCGGCCTGGCCCGCTTCGAAGCCGTACATGCCGGGGAGGATGCCGTCTTTCACAACACCCGCCATGCCTTCGATGATTTTCTTTTCCGTGCCACAGACCATGTGACAGAGGCTGGTGCCCATGATCATGACCATGTGGCCCGCCTGGGTGACGGAGGAGCCGGGCACAGCGACGTGGGCATCGATAGCAGCAACAGCGACGGCGGTACCCGCCTTGAGACCGAGTTTTGCGGCGACGGCTTCGGTGAGGCTACCCGCCCTGGCGCCCATGGGATAGATGTCGGTGGAGAGTTTTTCTTCGACGATGTTGGCAAAGTCCGGGTTGAGTGTGCCGAGGAATTCGGGGGAGGGATAGCCCTCGTCCCAGATAGCCTTGTATCCGGCAGCGCAGGCGTTACGTTTTTCCTCGCCCGTAAGTTGCCAGACAATCCAGTCACCCGCCTCGATAAACTTGTGAGCGGCGTTATAAACGTCGGGGGCTTCTTCGAGGACCTGGAGGGCCTTGGGGAAGAGCCATTCGCTGGAGACCTTGCCGCCGTAACGCGGTAGAAAATCAGCGTTGGTTTTGATTGCGAGGTCGTTGATGCGGTCGGCCTGGGCCTGGGCACCATGGTGCTTCCAGAGCTTGGGCCAGGCATGTTTTTCCGCCGCCCACTGGTCGAGGAGGGAGAGGGGCGTGAAGGCTTCGTCCACGGGGATGATGGTGCAGGCGGTGAAGTCCACGCCGATACCGACGATGTCGTCGCCGGAAATGCCGGATTCCTGCAGTACCTGGGGGATGACGGTTTCCATAACCTGGAGCCAGTCGCCGGGATGCTGCAAGGCCCAGTCAGGGGGGAGCTTCTCACCTGTGCCGGGGAGTTCGGTGTCGATGACCACGTGGGGGTAGGGGAGGACGGCCGTGGCGACTTCCTCGCCGTTGTCCACCGCGACGAGAAGTGCGCGACCGGATTCCGTGCCGTAGTCCAGACCGAGAACGTATTTGCGTGCCATGGGGAGTGCTCCGTGGTTGATGCGTTACCTGGGATGATGATAGCAAGTGGGGAGGAGAGAATGGAATAGGTCATGCGAAGGCGCAAAGATGCAAAGGGGGAAGGGATTTTAACCACAGAGATCACAGAGAGCACAGAGGGGGAGGAAATGAAAGGTGGAGGGAGAAATAGAACACGGATGACACGGATTGAACAGATGGGCACGGAATAATAGGGGAAGAGAGCTGTGTGCGGGAGTGTGGTATTTTGTTTGCATTTGTTGGGCTTTGATACCGTTTGGGGGATTCCCAATCAAGTTGGGAATGACACCCATGGCATGGGTTTGCAATAGGGGGAGACTACAACATGGTGGTTAAACGTGGAGGGTGCTACGCGCTTCTTCGTTTGTTTTTTGCGCCGCCCCCAGCGGAGAGTTTGACGATGAGGAGTTCGAGGGCGAGGAGTTTGTCGACGCCGGTGCTTCGAATCATGAAGTGGGTTTCGGTGCAGAGTGCGAAGGCGCGTTTGAGGCGGGGGAGTCCGAATTTCTGGGCGAGGGGGAGGACTTTGCGTGCGACGAAGTTGGATTGGAGTTGTGCCTTGGTTTCGGGACTGGCCTTGTAGGCGGATTCGAGGAGCCAGTTGATGATGCCCATGAGTTCGTCGGGGGCTTTACCGAGCTCGAGGAGCTGGTGGAGGGTGGCGACGGCTTTTTGGGAGTCGGAGGCAGCAATGGCGTCGGTGAGTGCCCACACGGTTTCTTCGGCGACATCGGCACAGGCGGTAATGACGTGTTGCTCGGTGATTGTGGCTTCTTCGCCTATGTAGGTGATGACAAGGTTGAGGTTGTTGGCCACGTCGGAGAGGCGTCCGCCTGCGCGGTGGAGGAGTTCACCAATGGCGTTGGCTTGAATTTGTTTATTCTGCCGTTGCGCTTCGGCTTTGACCCAGTGCTGGAGCTGGTTGTCTTCCAGTTGGGGGCAAGTGACGACGAGTCCGTATTTCTCAAAGGTCTTGTAAAATTTTTTCCGTTTATCGATTTTATCTGCGACAAGAATGAGGAGCGTGGAGGGATTGGGTTCACTGAGGTAGTGGAGGATGGGTTCGATTGCGGAGCCCTTTTCACCGGACATCTGGGCGTATTTACCTGCGTTGCGGATGAGGATAACGCGTTGCTCTGCGAGGAAGGGGAGGGTCTGGGCTTCGAGGGTGATATCGCCTGCTTTGGCTTCGTCGGCGTAGTAGGTGGTGTAGCAGAGGTCGGCCATGTCGGGAGGGACGAAGCGTTTAACGAGGGCTTCAGCGACCTGTTCTGCGAGCATGGGCTCGTAGGCTTCTTTGTTGAAGGGGGCTTTGCCGGGGCAGATGAGGATAATGGGGGGGAAGTCGTAGGAAACAATCTGGGGCAGGAGGTCAAGGGCGAGCATGATTTACCAGGGCTCGACGGTGCGATAGAAAATGTCGGAGGCGAGTTGTTCCAGAGCCTCGGATGCAGCCCGGTTTTCCTCTTCACTGGCGAATGAGGTCACCGTGGGAAGGAAAATTTCAGCGTTTCCACGGAGCCGATCGGAGGATTGACCAGCAGCACGGGTGTAGTAGGTGGTTTCGCCAGAAATGATTTCTTCTTGCCAGAGGACTTCGCCTGAGTTTTGGTCCGTAATGCGTACGCCTGCGGTGATGGCGAGGAGGAATTGGGTCACTTCGTCGTCCCGGCCAAAGGTAAGCCCCTTGCGTTTATAGTCGAGGATGACACCCTGTAGGTGCAGGTCTGCCTGTTCCTGCTTAACGACTTTGAGCCGGCTGTCGGTGATAAACTTACGGGTGATGGCATTACTGAGCGGGGCCTGAAGCCCATACTCGTCGGTCTGGTCAAAGACAGCTTCGACATAGATGGTCTGGTACTTAGGATCAAGAGAGCTTTGTGTGGAGTATCCACAGCCCAGGCTGAGGAGAGGAACAAGAGCGAGGAGTACACAGTGAATGGCTCTGGTCATTATTGGGCACCTTGTTTTGCATAGCGATTGCGAAGGCTGTCGACACCCTGATGTTCGTCGAGCCAGGCCTGGGCTTCTTGTGCGTAGGAGGTGTCGCTGTAATCTTTCACGAGTGTTTCGAGGTAGATGCGTGTTGCGGCAAAGTTACGCCGTTTTTCGTAGAATTTGGCGGTGGCCATTTGTTGTTCTGCGAGGCTTTCACGCATTTCTATGCGCTTTTCGGCCAGTTCTGTATTGCGTTCATCAGCGGGATAGCGATCTTTGAACTGGTCGATGGCTGTGATGGCCAGTTGACTGTGGGTCTGGTCATAATCTGCGGGGAGTGCACCATCATAGAAGGTGGTTGCCAGGCCGTAGCTGGCTTCATCAACCCATTCAGAGCCGGAGTAGTCTTCAACCACGCGACGGTATTCAAAAGCTGCTTCGGAGAAATCTTTTTTGGTGTAGTAGCAGAGGCCGCGTTTGTATTGCGCCTGGGCAGCGGCATCGGTGAAGGGTTCATTTTCGATAACCATGGAATAGACTTCGAGTGCGCGGTTGAGGGGACGCTCTTTGCGAAGTTTATACCACTTGTTAATCTTGAGCTGGCCTTCATCGTAGTAGTGATCCGCAACGACATATTGTTTTTCGATAGCCTGGTCGTAGAGGTTGGTGTCAGGGTAGGCGGAGATGACCTGTTGAAAGGTCCTGGCGGATTTCATGTAGTCACCCATGCTGAGCTGAATCTCGCCACGGAGAAACTGGTTGTCGTCTGCGAATTCGGAATCTTCATAGAATTCAACGAACTTTTCGGTTTCATCCAGCGCTTTTTTGGGCTGGTTGTCGAGCATAAGTCCACGGGCGTGTTCAAGCTGGAGTTCAGGCGTCTCCTTGGGCATCCGGTTCAGATTTACCAGTCGGCCAGTCTGTGGTGTCCAGGACCATTGTGCGGCGGCGGGAAGGGCCAGTGCAGTCATGAAGATGGCGAGGAGAGTTTTTTGAATTTTAGTAGCCATTGGGTAGCGCCTCTTATTGGTTAGTGTTAGCTGATGAGAATAGTAGCAGGGGGTGGGTGGGGATGACAAGCTGTAGATAGCAGGGATTTGCAGCAGGCAATCTGGAATGTGGGCGTGGTTCCTTATGGGGAGTCTGCTTCGGAAATTATCGAGGAGGGCTGTGGAATACGCAGGGTGCTTTTGGGGATGAGTCGGCCGTAGTAGGCATCGTTTTGAAACTGAAGCCCGACATGGCGGTGACAAACCTCACACTGCATGGTATCTCCGACTTCAGCACCTTCGGGGAGACGCATGAAAGTGGAACAGAAGGGGCAGGCTATGCTCTTCTCGTCTTTTTTGTAGTAATCCTGGAGGATCCGGTCGATATTGCCTTTTTCATAGGCACGGACGAGGGCATCGACACAGACTGGATCGAATTGGGTGCCTTTGCCTTCGCGAATGATACTCATGGCTTTTTCAGGGTCGAAGCCCTTACGGTAGGGTCGGTTGGAGGTGAGTGCATCGAAGGTGTCCGCTACTGCAACGGCACGCCCTTCAATGGGGATTTCTTCCCCTTTAAGTCCATAGGGGTAACCCTTGCCATCGTAGCGCTCGTGATGGTAAAGGCAGTAAGGGATGAGTGGGTGCAGGAATTCGACATCCTGGAGGAGTTGGGCACCCCGCTCGGGGTGTACTTTAATCTTTTCGTATTCCTCATCCGTGAGTTTGTCCGGCTTACGTAACACAGCGTCATCCACGGCTATTTTCCCGACATCGTGGAGTACCCCGCCCATCTGGACTTCTTTGAGCTTTTCGGGGGACCAGCCGAGTTCTTTACAGACTTCGATAGAGAAATTAGTGACGCGCCAGGTGTGCCCGACGGTGTAATGGTCCCGAAGTTCGATGGCGTTTGCGAGTACGATGAGGGTGTCCTGATAGGCTTGGCGAAGTGCTTCTACGTGTTGGGCGTTTTTGATGGCGATGGCTGCGGGTCCGGCCAGGGCAACGAGGAGTTCAAGGTCGCTTTGAACAAATGCATTGGTGGTGCCACGGTTATCGACGTATATGACGCCGAGGATTTCATCCTGGTGGAGCAAGGGCACGCACATAGCGGAGGATATGTTTTGGGTGATGATGCTCATGCCGGATTCAAAGCGGGAATCATCAGCAGCATTAACCGTGATAACGGCTTCACTCTTGGTGAATGCACGGTCCACGATGGTGGAGGATACGGTGACTTCATTGTCGGATTCAGAACGGATAAATTCGCCTATGAGTTCGCCGGACGTTTTGTCTCGAAGGAGGATGACACCGTTGTGTGCAGCGACGAGGGCGAAGACCTGTTCCATAACACGATCGAAGAGTTTTTGAAGGTCTTGCTCACTGGCCATAATCTGGTTGGCGGCATAGACCGCCTGGAGACGGCGCTCAGTTTGCTGGAGGGCATCCGTGTCGCTGTCTTTTTTTGGGGCTTGAAAGAAGGTCTGATACATGCTCGCAGCATCATTGGATTGATAGGACTCGTCTTCGTTGGATTGGAAGCGAACACCGGAGGTGTCGTGCTTTTCGGAGACTTCTTGTTCGAATCGGAGTTGCTGCTGGCCGAGATAGATGATGTCGTTATGCTGTAGCCGGTATTCGATGATGCGTCGGTCGGCAACATAGGTGCCATTGCCCGAGTCCAGATCGCGAAGCAGTGCGATTCCGTTTTTGAGGGTGACGGTAGCGTGGTTGCGGGAGACCTGGGGGTCATCCAGGGCGAGGGTATTGTCCGGGCCACGACCAATTTGAACCTGGTCGGTGATGGGAATGGTTTGACCTGTATCGGTTCCGGTGAGTAGGACGAGGCGTTCGCCGCTCATTTTGGGTTCCCTTTCCATGTTTTTGCTTCGAGGCAGGCCCTAGTATAGCCTTTTTTGCTTTGAAGGTGCCAGCATTTCCATGGTCAGTTTTGGCAAGGTGTTGCACTGTAAGGGGTTTAGGTAGCTATGGGGTGCTTTTTAACAGGCGTTATGGAGTTATAAATCATTGACAAATACAAGGGGAGCCGATAGAATACTCATTGCTGCATTGGCAGTGCTTAAGGGTGGAGGTGTGTTTTGCCGATAAGTGGATAGTGTAGGTGGTTTTATGGAGGATATTGGCGTATTCTGAGCTTTGTGTGTTTTGTTTTTACTGAAGGAGTATGGTGCATTCTATGGAGGGGACAAGTGCTCATTTAGAATTTTTAGGGCTACGCGAGCAGCCCTTTGCACCGACCGCAGATCCGGCGTATTTTTATGCAGCAGGGCAGCATAAGGAGTGCCTTTTTCGTTTATGGAACAGTATTGACGAGCGCCATGGTATAGCCGTAGTACTGGGGAATTACGGTACGGGCAAGACGACCCTCTTGCGTAAGTTATTGACTGGCATGCATGCGGACTCGGATCGGTACCGTACCGCAGTGTTGGGTTCACCAATTCCTTCCTGGACCAGCTTTGCATTACTGGAAAATATTGTGGGCCAATTTGGTTTGGCACTATCTTCGCAGTCCTTTGGCGAATATATGGAAACGTTGAATCGCTATCTATTGAGTAATCGCAATCGTATATGCACATTGATTGTGGATGACGCGCAGAACCTGAACAAGCGCGGGCAGATTGAGTTGTTGCGATTGGTTCAGAATCTGGAGACACAGCAGCACAAGTTATTGAATCTGGTTTTTTTCGGTCAGTTGGAGTGGGCGCAGGTATTGCGGGCAGCACCGAATTTTTTGCAGCGTGTCAATATGACGTATCGCCTGGAGGCTTTGGGGCTGGAGGATGTGCGTAACTTTATAGAGTTCCGCTTGTTTCAGGCGGGTGCCAATGAGGGTGGCGGACCGGTTTTTAATGAACTGGCGTTGCGTGTGATACATGCCTATTCAGATGGTAACCCCCGCGAGATGGTGACGTTATGCCGCAATGCGCTGATTGTGGCTGGCCAGATGCGTACCCGTGAGATTGGGTATGAGATTTTATTGCACACCATAGAGAAGACTACGTTGCCGGATCCGGAACGTAAGGCGCGGGTGGCACGGGTGGTGCCTGGTGCTGGTGCTAATCGTAAACCGAGGGCAGAGCGGGTACCTGTAGGTGCGCGCCACCAGAGTGATGTCATAAAGCAGGAAGCCAGTGTGGATCGTGAACAGATGTCGCGTGACCAGAAGGCTGCGCAGATGTTGTTGAAGGCCGCGCAAGCGCGGCGAAATCAAGGGTAAGGGTGTATGGCCCGTGATGTGGATTCGGAAGAAATGAGCGAAGCGCAATTGGATAATGCGGTCGAAGAAGCGCGACTGGATGCGATTGACGCAACGTTGAGTGCACAGTTTGATCAAGATGATCGACTGGGTAGTGGTGTGTCCGAAGAGCACCCCAGGGATGATCTGACTTTTATTCAGATGACCGGACTGACCCGTCATGATGGTGGTGATAAAGGCGAAGATGCGGATATGGATCCGAATCGTCCGGTTGTTTTTGTGGATAAAGGGGTGGTGGATGTGGATCCCAGTATGGGGCCACAGGGTATTGAAGGGGCTGAATCTGTAGACGAAGAGCCTTTATATGTGGAGCCTGTCGTACATAACGAAGCCAGCGGGTCGTCTGCAGATGCATTGAAAGAGTTGATTGCGGATATTGAAGGTGGTGGTGACGAGGACGCTGAAGCAGAAGAGGAGGAGGGCGTTGCTGAAATCGATCTGGTGGATGATGCCTTGTTGGCAACCTTGTCGGCACAGGCGCAGGGCATCCCTGTTGAAAATGTAGTGACCCAGGCTGAAGCGGTAGTTGCAGATGAAGTGGAAGCGGTGGAAGATTCTGCGGTGGGGGCGGCATTGGATGAATTAAAGGCGGAGGACGTTGCGGAAGAGAATGTGGTTGCTGACCCGGGTGAAGCCGATGATGAGGAAGAATCAGGAATAGTAATGTCTACGCTGGAAGAAGCGGAGCAATTGCTACAGGCAATGGAGAAGCAACCCCGGGAGGAAGAAGTACCGCACGATGAAGCGATGGAGGTGTCATCGGCATCGTTGGATGGACTGATGGGAACGACAGAGCTTGATGCTGGTGTGGCAGAGGTGGAGGGGATGCTGGATGCCATTGAAGAGGATGATGTCATGGCTCTCGAAGTGGTGTCTGAGCCTGCTCCGAATGTTTTGGAGGATGACCATAGTTATGTCGGGCGGGGTGTCGTAAACAAGCCTATAGAA
This sequence comes from uncultured bacterium, assembly GCA_937895305.1. Classification (GTDB taxonomy): domain Bacteria; phylum Hydrogenedentota; class Hydrogenedentia; order Hydrogenedentales; family JAEUWI01; genus CALAXS01. The sequence continues at coordinate 3,853 of CALAXS010000309.1, read as the reverse complement.
TATAATTTGGAAGACGCCGGGCTCGGAGAGGCCAATGACCAGGACGAGATTAAGCCCCTTCGTCGTTCCCGGAATTATGCACACAAACGTATGCGTCAAATCCAGCGCCTCACCGTTGTTTTACTGGTGGTGGCCGGATTGGTGCTGGGTAGCTGGTTGGTGTATAGCTATGTGACACCAATGATGATCGGTGCAGAAGATGTGTATGGATTGGCGTTGGAGCAGGAAGCTGCGGGCAAATATTTGTTGGCATCGGATACCTTTGGCCGTTTTGTGGCTCGCGAACCTGATCATGTGTTGCGCCCGGATGCGCAATACCGGGCTGCTTCGTTGTTAATGCAGGTAGATGTATCGTCTATGGATGCGCGTCAGGATATACTGTTGGCTTCGCTGGGCTTGTTTGATCAGTTTGTAACCCAGAATCCCAAAGATGAGCGCGTGCCCCGTGGTGAGTCCATGATGGCGATTTTGTATTATGAGTTGGGTCGCTATGAAGAGGCCATTAATTTGTTACAGGGTAAAGGGGATGCCCTATCGGATCCGGATGCGGAGTTACCACGAATGCGTACCCTGGCCCGGTGTTATGGGAAGTTAGGCGATGTGGCTGCTGCGGAGTCTGCCTATTTGCAGGCGGTGGTATTGTCTGGCAACTTTAAGCCGGAGCAAGATTATAATGAGTTGGGTGAATTGTTCCGGGTGCAGGGGAAGCTGGCGCAGGATGCTATTGTAGCGGGTAAGTTTTTGGATATGGCGGTGAAGTATTGGACAGAGGCGGTGAATGTGATGGGAATTGATCCACAGGAAGCGAAGCGTATTGAGCAGAAGATTGAAATGTTAAAGAAAGAATCGGGTAGTACCGGGGTATTGATGCCGGATGATACTGCTTTGAATAGTGAAGATTTAGCCCCGGACGAAGAAATGGTGGAGGCGGCTTCGAGTGCTGTCGTGGGTGATTATGAAGTGAATCCGGCTGAGGAAGCGGCACATCTTGTGCCGGATGGCCTGGCTGTTTCAGAGGAGGTTCTTGATGTTGTGGAGCAATAAAATATTTTTGGTGTTGTTGGTGATGTTGATTTCATTGCCCGTGTTTGGTGGAGAGCTATTGGAGACGGGCGACATGGTATATGTCAATGTAGCGCGTCACCCGGATATGTCTTCATCCGTTCAGGTGGACGATACCGGGAATGTACTATTGCCCTATGTGGGGAATGTGCAAGTGGGTGGTTTGTCGGAAGGTGCTGCTGGAATGCGTGTACAACAGGCCATGTTGGCGGTATTAAAAAATCCGCGGGTGAGTCTGACGCGTAGTGGGGGTGGCCTGGTGGGTGCTGCACCACGTACCGATGCTATGGAGACCCGTGTGGTCGCCGTGGAGAATGCCAGCGCTGAGGTGCTGTTTTCGGCGTTGCAGGGCATGTCGAGCGCGGGCGGAAGTATAAATTTTGATCCGGATACGAATGCAATGATTGTGACGGATAATCCGGCGGTAGTTCAGAATATGATGGCGGTGGTGAAGGAATTGGATGCCATGGATACGCAGATTGCGCAGGTGCATATTGAGGCGAAGATTGTGGATGTGGAGGATGGCGCGATTAAAGAGTTCGGGGTGCGCTGGTTTGCACAGGGCGACCATGCCGGGGGTGGTTACACACCGGGTTCGCGACAGAGTTCGGCGGTGAATGCGGCACGTGCCCCTTTAACACCGTTGTATAATGAGCAGCTGGATTCTTCTGGAGGGGGGAATAATCGAAGTAATAGTGGTATAAATCGCCGTTTCCTGGATGAAGGCAACTTTGATCGCCGGTTACAGATTCCGGTTCAACTGGGGGGGCCAGGTCAGTTTTTTATGGGCTATATGAATGGCGGGATAGATCTGGGGGTGATGCTGGATGCGTTGGCGGCGGACAACAAGGCTGAGATGTTGGCGAGTCCCTATATTCGCACGGTGAATCATAAGCGTGCCGAGATTCGTATGACAGAGGAATTTCCGTATAGTGAGTTGGCGAGTACGGGCTTGACGTCGGTAGCGAATACGAAGTTTTTAGAGATTGGTATTGTGCTGGAGGTTACGCCCCATGTGCGTAGGGATCCGGAAGGTGTCGCATACATTCAATTGGAGTTGGAGCCGGAGGTGAGCAGTGCAACCGGACTTGCAAACGGAGTGCCTATTCGCGGGGTGAGCAAGAGCAGCAGTGTTGCCAATGTGCGGGATGGACAGACGTTGGTGATTGGCGGGGTCGTGTCGAGTGATGCACACAATGTGATTCAGAAGGTGCCGGGTGTGGGGAATATCCCGGTGTTGGGTAATTTGTTCAAGCACAGGGAGCGCAGCGAGAGCAAGCGCGAACTGATGATTTTTGTAACGCCCACCATTCATCGTCGTCCAGAGACGATTAGCTGGTCACGGTTGGTGGAGTTGGAACAGCTGGGCAGTACAGAGGATTTAATGATGTCCCTGGAAGCACGTGCGGAAAAGCGTAAGGAATAGATATGTCGCGGTCGTTGGACATACCTCCATTGGAGGAGCAACCCCAGGGTGGGGGTGATGTATTTCGCTTTGTCTATGGCATATTGGCCGATCATCGTTTGGTGATTTGTGCGTTTGTGTTGGTGGGTGCCGTGCTGTGCGGGGTGCTCACGTATTTCATGAAGGATCCTGTGGTAGAGCACTACGAGTCCTCAGCGATGATTCAGGTGAAGTTGTCGCCCTGGGATGATGATATGCTGAAGGGGACGGGAGGGCTGCGGTACAGCATTACTGCGGCGGAGTTGGTGGAACGTACGAGTATGCGCGCGATGAGTGAGGAGGTGGCGAGCGCTATGGTGAAGCAGGCGGTGGCTGAGGGCGGTGCTGCCAGTCGCGTATTCACCAAGGAGGACAGGGTGGCATTGGCGGCGAATATTGAGGGGAAGCTGAGCTTCGCAGTGGTGCCCAATAGTACGACGAAAATCCAGAGCCGTTCGATAGGGTGTGCTTCTGCGGAAGAGGCACGGAATATAGCCGAGTTCGGGACGCGGGTATTTTTAGAACAGAATCGCCGATTGCTTTTGGATGATGCTGAGCAAAGCCACAGTTTTTTAGTGGTTGAGCTGGATAAATTGCGCGAAAAATTGTTCAAGGCGGAAAATTCGGAGTGGGAGTATAAGCGCAGTACAGGATTCAAGAACTTCTCAAATCTGGATGAAGATATGGCGGGGATGTATGAAGAGCGGCATAAGCTGGAAGCGAAGCAGGAAGAGATACAAGCGAAGTTGACGGAATTGGAGAATGGCCTGGTGAAGAATACGGAGGCGCTTCCGTCGTCATTGGGGCAGATAAGTGATGGCGCAGTAGAAGAATTGCACAAGCAGTTGGTGGAGTTGCAGAAAGAGCAGCTGCGCCTGAGTGTGGTGTATCAGCCAGGCTTTCCTGATTTGCTGGAACTGGAAGAGGATAGCGTGGAGCTTCAGGCGGCGATCATGGAAGCGTTGGACCAATTGGATGGTGAAGGGTCGGGAGGAAGTAACCTGTGGAAACAACGGCAGGATTTCTATCGGCAGCGCATGGCCTTGCGTTTGGATTTGACCGGGACAGATATTCAACTGGCTACGTTGGAGCGCCGTCTGGAAGAGATGATTCCACAACTGCCGGAGTTGGCGGAAAAGAATCTGGAGTTGGGCCAATTGGAGGCGGAAACCCATTCGTTGCGGGATGAGTTTAAATTACGTCGCCAGCAGGAATGGGATATTGCGAGTGCTATCGAGCGGGGTATGGGGCAGCTTACACGCCATGACGGGGTAAAGGAAGCGACCTTGATGCCCACACATATGGGGGGGAGCAATTATGTAGTGAATATACTGATAGGTATGTTCC
>CALAXS010000308.1 GCA_937895305.1 uncultured bacterium | reverse complement strand
AGTCAGGAAACGGCCATGGTTGTGGGTGTAGGGAATGTGGCCATGGACGTGGCGCGCATCCTGGTCAAAACCGTGGACGAACTCAAGACGACCGACATAGCCCAACATGCCCTTGATGCGCTATCGGAAAGCAAGATTAAAACAGTTTACGTGGTCGGTCGACGTGGTCCGGCACAGGCTGCCTTCACCACACCAGAAATTAAGGAGATGGGTGAGCTGGAGGCGTGCACACCTTTTATTGACCCTGCTGAATTACAACTGAACCCGGCCAGTGTTGAAGAGCGGGAAGAGCGTAACGTAAATCGTAATCTCGAATTCCTGGAAGCATACAGCAACAATGATGTGTCTGCGAAAGAGCGTCGCCTTATCTTCCGTTTCCTTGCAAGTCCGGTTGAACTCAAAGGCACGGATCGTCTGGAAACAGTCGTACTCGAAAAGAATGCCCTTGAAGGGGAAGCCTTCAAGCAAAAGTGTCGTGGCACGGGTGAACTGGACGAAGTACCTGCGGGCCTCATTTTCCGCAGTATTGGATACCGCGGCATCCCCATCGAAGGCGTACCTTTTCACGAAAGCTGGGGCTTATTCCCCAACGAGGAAGGCCGCATTACCGATGATGGCATTGTAGTACTGGGTATGTATGCTGCGGGCTGGATCAAACGGGGACCCAGTGGCATCATTGGCACCAACAAACCGGACAGCCTGGAAACGTCCCAGAATATTCTGGAAGATGCGGGACAACTCACGCCTTGTGCCGTACCTGATTCCAACGCTGTGAAGGCAATTCTGGATGCGCGAGTCGTGCGTGTTGTGAGCATGGAAGACTGGAAACTCATTGATGCCGTAGAAATCGCCAATGGCGAAGCCGTGGGTAAACCCCGTGAACGTTTTACCCGCATCGACGACATGCTGGCCGTTCTGGATGGTCAGCCGCCTAAATGAGAAAGCAATAAATCGCGATAGGTGGACAGGGGCGGTATTTCCAATCCTTCCACCTTGCCACCATCATCCCAGCTACGCAAGAGCAGCTTCTCCTGAAATAGGGGATCCTGCTCAAAGGCTTTCACCTCTTCCGCAGTCATGCAGCCGCCCTGTCGCTTTATTAAAACTGGGTACTCGGCGCACTGTGGGGGGGCAGGTTTTCCGGCAATGCTATTTCATACCCGTTGTCCGGCTCTACCCGAATGCCAAAATCATTTATGCTCAAATTCGGATCCAGATCCGCACGCAATTGAATCATTTCACGCGTCAGATCGCGTGAATAAATGGGGCTCGTTAATGCATAGATCTCCGTCAGGCCATGACCGGACTTGCTGTTTTCCGGCTCACCCAGGACCTGGACCCGAAATGCACTCTTTGAATCGGGGGTGAGGGGTACACGCAACCCAAAGTTCTTCTCTTCGATGATCTTGGATATGAGGGGACGTCCATCCTGTAGAAGTTGCACCTTCTTCCCCACTGCATCCTGCACAATTATTTCGAAACGACAGGGCACACCCGTCGGCACCATACCCCCAATATCCACATCATAATCACCGTCATCCTCCATATCCACCCGGAAATGAATCTTGGGGCCATTCATCCCTCTGGACACATAGGTGCGTCCCATATATAAGCCTTCCATCAACCCGACCAGAGATAGCTCACGCGCCTTGATATAGGTAACAGGCTCGCCCAGTGGAACCTTTTTATCACCGCTGGCACTACCGCCAATGGCCGAGGCCATAAGGCCACGGTTTAATTCATAATCCCAAAACTGGGTGGATTGACCATTTGCTGAAATCGGAGCCAATTCGGACCGGGCCGCAGCAGCGGCGATACTTTTTACCAGTTGCCCACCTACACGATCACGGTAGGGTTCTGCCAACTGACTGATATGTAAAGGCGGTGGTGTACGCCAAGCTCCCCGCCACACTTCAATGGCATTGACATGGCTTAACTCCCACAGCCAGGGGGTCTGGGCCGAACAGGGAGAAGAAACGGCAAACACGCCCCCCTGCGACTGTACGCGAATACACTCCGCCTGGGCTGCTTCCCGTGTTGAGGGCTCTTCCAGCAGGGTCCAGGCACCATAAACCAGTGCATAGCCCAGGGCATCATTGCCCCATTCCATTGCTGGAATCAAAACCAGTTTGGACGACTGAAACTCTTTGTCGTAAAACGGTGCCATAGAATTACGATCAGCAATCGCCAGAAAGTCCAGCTTCGTCTTCTCTGCACGCTTAATCAGCTTGGCCACCGACTCCGTGCCCAGCCCATGGCTGGAACGGGCAAACAAATCTCCCCGATACCATTGCAGACCGGGTTTCAATACCTCACTTTTTATGGGCAATATCTTTCGGCCCGGCATACTGGTCGGATTATTTGGATCCGTTCCGCTACGCAATTCCACGGCATCAATCGCCAGATCGCCATCCGAGTCAAAACCGCGGATGGTCATGCCTCCCCCGGTCCCTTCGAGAAGGCTCAACAGCAAAAAAGTGGAATCATTCCTGGGCACCACCAAATCCCTGATATCCACCAATACAGGCACCCCATTATCATAGACATGAATATAGGCGCGATACTCTCCCTCGGGAACTTTCAACTCCATCTTCCCTTGGGGGATTAAAAAACGGAGATTCTCCCCATCGCCCAAGGGCACCAGATCAACGCGGACCTGTAAGTCCTGGCCCAGCACATTGGTGATGTCAACATCGATGATCCCGGTTTCTGCTCCCGCCGCACACGACACCCCCACAACCAGAATTACAATCAGATTACGAAGTACATATTTATAAGGCATTTGCACGAGAACTCCATGTACGAACCGGGGCCTGACAACACGAAAATGCAGCAAGCTAATGCCCGGTTTCCTTATACCGTAAAACCGCACCAACTGAAATCGTTGGATTATCTATAGTCCTGCCATAGTATAGAACTTTTATTGAATTTCAGCATGACCGTAAGGTACCCTATTGCCTTTGTAACACTATGGGTCAAGACTTGACCTATAGTGCAATATGTGTCCCTGTAATGTCTAGTATCATAAAAAAAGAGAGGTAAATGTCACATGCCACGACCAAGACATGAATCCAGTGAGGAGATGCTGCGGCTGCTGTCGAGTATCGATATTCACAGCAGCGTTGCCGTGTACGTACAAATCGAAAACCACGTACAATTTGCAATTGCATCCAGTGCCCTGTCCGCAGGCGATCAACTTCCTTCCGTTCGCGAACTATCCGAACGGCTGGACGTGAACCCCAATACCGTTGCGAAAGCCTATCGCGACCTCGAAGTCATGGGCCTGCTCTATACCCGCCGTGGTATGGGCGTGTTTATCAACAAGGGTATTGAAGGGCGATGCCGTGAAGATTGCCGCAAGCGCATTATCGGTCGTCTCTACGAAGTATCTGCCGAAGCTAAAGCAGCAGGAATGACCGATGCCGAGATTAACAGTATCGTGAAAAAGTCCATTGGGACCAAGGCGACCCCCTATAGCCCTATCCCCAATACGCTGCTTGCCCTCGCTAAAAAGAAGCGGTAATCCCTCTTTTTGCAAATTCAGCCCCGCTCTGACCCAGTTCATGGCGGGGCTTTTTCTATTTAGGGCGCACTTTATCGTGCTCAGCTAACCCATTGAA
>CALAXS010000307.1 GCA_937895305.1 uncultured bacterium | reverse complement strand
CCGAAACAAAAAGATAAATATAAAATCCATATTCAACGTCTCGACACCGAACTGAAGGAAAGTGAAGACCGCGTTAAGAACCTCCATGTCGAGCAAAAAGACTGCGAAGGCGATATTCTTCTTAAAAAAGAAACCATAAATAAATACGAGACCCAACTTCTGGCCGTTAAAAAGAACGACGAATATCAAGCCCTCCTCCACGAAATAGACATTCAGAAAAAACAAATCGGCGTCAAAGAAGAGCGTATCATTGGCATCATGCTCGAAATTGACGAGGCCAATGCGCAACTCGAAGAAGACAAGCAACGTATTGCCAACGAACGCAAAGAAATTGAAGCCGAATTTTCCAAGATCGACGGTGAGCTTGCAGAAGCCCTAAAAAAACGTACTGTACTCGAAACGCAACGCGAGCCCATCATCACCAAGATTGAAACCAGCCTCCTGCGCCAATACTCACGCATACGAAAATCAATGAAGAACGGTGCGGCCATTGTTCCGCTACGGGATGAAACCTGCTCTGGATGCAATATGAAAGTTCGTGCACAGATCGTTAATGAAGTTCTCGCAGGTGAAATACAATCCTGTCACCACTGCCGGCGTATCCTCTACTATGCACCTAATTTCGATGTAGAGCCTACAAAAACAGAAGCATAAACCACCCGGGACCCACCATGGCTTTCTTCAAACGTAACCGCTTTCTTGCATCTGGACCAAAAACATCCATACCCGACGGTGTATGGATGAAATGCCCCGGCTGTAAAGAAACGGTATACAAAAACGAAGTCGAGGACAACCTCAGCTGTTGCCCTGACTGCGAACACCACATGCGCATTTCCTCAAAAAGGCGCATAGAAATTTTCACAGACTTCAACTCCTTTCAGGAGACCCACACCCATATCAGTGCTGCTGACCCCCTCAACTTTACAGTAGGCAAAGAAACCTATGCTGAGCGTATTGAACGTGCAAAACAACAATCCGGACTCAACGAAGCCCTCATTACGGGTACGGCCAAACTCCGCGGCGCAAAAATCTGCCTCGGCATTATGGACTCCACCTTCATCATGGCCAGTATGTCCTCTGCACTCGGCGAAAAATTCTGCCTCCTCGCCAGAGATGCTATTAAAAGCCAAACACCCCTCGTCATTTTCGCAGCTTCCGGCGGCGCACGCATGCAAGAAGGCATCCTCGCACTCATGCAAATGGCAAAAACCGCCGACGCCGTGCGCCAACTTAACGAATCCAAAATACCCTATATCGTCATACTCACCGACCCCACTACAGGCGGTGTGTTTGCCAGCTTTGCAAGTCTCGGTGACTTCATTATTGCTGAGCCCAATGCATACATCGGTTTCGCTGGTGCGCGACTCATCGAAGGTGCGCTAAAAGTAAAACTGCCCGACGGGTTCCAGAGTTCCGAATATCAATTTGATAATGGTTTTATTGATCAAATTGTCAAACGCTCCGATCTGCGCGACTATGTCGGGCGTCTTGTCCGTTACGTCCACCCCAATCCCCCTACCGAAGCAGAAATCAAGGCCAGCGAATTCGTTCCCAAACCAGAACCCATTGCACAAGTGCCTGACGAAACCGCGCCTACACCCACTGAACCATGATCCCCCACGAACCCGGTCTCAGCGGCAATCCCACACGCCAATACCTCCACAACCTCGTACTGCATGGCATCAAGCTCGGTCTGCAGAATACGCAAGAACTCCTTCGGGCATTGGGGAACCCGCAAGACCAATTCCTCGCTGTGCACATCGCCGGGACCAATGGCAAAGGGTCCACTGCGGCCTTCCTCGCCAGCATTCTGCGTCGGGCTGGCTATAAAACAGCCCAATTCACATCCCCCCATCTCATCGATATCACGGAGCGCTTTATTGTCGATGGACAGCCCATGTCGGATGCCGACCTGGAAGATATTGTGCAACGAATCAAAACTGTTGAACAGGATATGGACCCCAGGCCCACCTTCTTCGAAGCCTGTACCGCCATCGCTTTTACCCACTTCGCCCAACAAAACGTCGACATAGCCATTATCGAAACCGGCATGGGGGGACGCCTCGACTCAACCAATGTTCTCAATCCCATCGCGACGGCCATCACCAACATCAGCTATGACCATACAGAATTCCTCGGCACCACTCTTACCCAAATTGCCACTGAAAAAGCAGGTATCCTGAAGCCCAACACCCCGGCCATCATCGCCGAGAACCCACCCGAAGCCCTCCAAACCATCCACGCCATTGCCCGAAAAATAAACGCGCCTGTCATCAATACTGAAGGCACCTATGCCAACATCACAACAGGGCTGGAAAATCATTTCGCCCTCCATCAGGAAAATCCCGTCACGCTCGGTCTTGATGGCCCCTGCCAGGCCCAAAATGCGGCTACCGCAGCCGCCCTCGCCCACACCATCCAGGACCAATTCCCCAGACTCAATACCCACCATATCTTGAATGGCCTCCAAGACACCCACTGGCCCTGCCGAATGCAAATGGTTCTTCAGCATCCACCCGCCTATATCGACGTGGCACACAACCAACACGGCGCTGAACAGATTAAACTGCTCGGTAAATCCTGGACCATGCTCCTCGCAGTATCCTCCAACAAAGATGGTCTGGGTATCCTCAACGCACTTGCACCCCAGGCCAAACACCTTATCCTCACCCAATTCCAGGGTAGTCGTGCATTACCCACCATGGAACTCAGCCGGCTCGCAACAGCCTATCCCCACACCACTAAACCCGATATCCCCCAAGCTATAGAACACGGCCTCAAAATCGCCACACCACAAGCCCCCCTCCTCATCATCGGCTCCCTCTACACCGCCGGCGAAGCACACGCCTACCTCCAAGAACATTATGGTATCCCCCCACTACAATTTTAATAACCCTTACATTTGACGTTCCCTCACAACGTGCCCTAGTATTACCTCCGTATTGAACTGGAGCATCCAAGATGACAGAAGACCAAACACATGTGCCCCTCCGAGGTAAAAAAAGTTCCCCTGGCGCACTCCCTGTTTTCATTGCCATCTTATCAGCAACCTTTGGTAACACATATAGGTTTGTTTGGTGCTTTACCTCTATGCCCGACTATTTCAGCGCGTATCTCATACTCAGTGCCCCCCTTGGCATACCCACCGCTATCATCGCATTTTTAATTCTCCGCACTCGCTACAAACAGAAAAGTTTTGGGAAGCCGTATATACTGATTACCATAATCTATGGAGTGCTAGGGCTTTATTGTTCACTCTATGTGTCCATACGATTAGTGCCCCAAACCCTGGCTGGCCTGGTCCGACTTTCCCAAGACACAGAACATCCTACACCTATTGAAAGCGACCATAAAAAATCTGAAAAATTAGCTCAAAGCGAAAGACCCAATCTGTTCGAGCAAGCATGGGAGATTCAATTAGATGAAGACATACTGATTGACCTGATTCGAACTGGCGATTGGGATGGTGATGGCGTTGACGAACTCTTACTCGTCGATTCTATTGGGAAAAAGCTGTTCATATTGTCCAATCAAGGGGACATGCTAAACACCTTAGCTTTACCGTACGAAATAGATTATTACGATA
>CALAXS010000306.1 GCA_937895305.1 uncultured bacterium | reverse complement strand
AGATCCATCCAATGCTTGGTCGTTGGACTATCCGACATCTCCGGGCTGCTTACCCCAGCTTCGCTACGTGGATTAGCCGCTTCAACAAAAACTTCGGACGCTCCAGCCTGACGCAGGAATACGGTGTTCTGGTTGGGGGCTTTACCGACCAGGATGTCCAATGCTGCTTCCGTAGCATCCGCTTTGAAGGCCTGTACGCGAAACGCTTCGTCTTCGCCCAGCTTATAATCTTTCAAGCCTTCCTCGCTCACGTCACGGGCACGTAGCTCGCCCTGCAAACCCAACAAGGTCTTCACATAAGCATCTACCTTTTCCGTGTCCGCAGGCGCATCGAATCCATTCCCTGTTTTCCAGTCATCACCCACTTTGCGGATAACGACTTTCTCGGCATCCTTACCCGCAGCATACAACTCTATGCGGGCAACAGCGTCTGCTGTTAAATCGTCCGGCACCAATTTCTGTAGCTGACTCTGCGTGACAATAGTCTGTGGCTCGTCCTTGCTGGTGCGGGCATAAATCAGTCCACCCAGGATGGCCAGAATAATGATGAAAGGTATTAATTTGCTCGGTTTCATGGGTTCAACTCCAAGGTCTATCTGTATTGTTGCTTAGTTATCGTCAATATGGGCCATGGTGTAATTGTTCCGCGATTGTCGACGCAGGGTAAAGACCCCGATGCCGAACAAGGCGATAACTACATTGGCCAGACCATAGTTGGCCAGGCGCCAGACCAGCTTGGTGTTATCACTTGGACGGTCAATCATACGATTTTTGGGTTTCTGACCGCGAACATGAATCAGGTTTTCATCCAGCGTGATACCGTCCACACTATTCAGAAACAGGTCCAGGTTACTGCTGCCCTGTTGCAGGAATTCCTTGCGGAACATCTGCGAACAACCGATGAGAATCAACTCACCCGGTGCAGCTGTGACCGCGGTCTCAGGGGCTTCAGGCGTGTTGTCCTGGGGCTGGGGTGGTAATCCCGGTTGTGGTTGTTGCGGTGGTGCCACAGGCCAATCAGGCCGTGCGCTGTCCGCAAAGACATTGGGGAACTGACCCGATACCTTCACCATAAGCGGGTAGGCCTTGCGCTCTACCGCAGTGGTGCCCTCAATATCGGCCTGGGTCAATTGGCTACCATCTGAAGCCAGCCAAGCCTGATCCGAGGTGGTCATGAGAATCTCTTGTTCCAGATTGTGTTCATTGAGTTTGGCATCGTCCAACCCTACCGGACTGCCCCAGAAATAGAAGATAGAGGACAGGCGATTCGTGATGGCCGTCTCCTGATTCATGGCACTGTCGTTGACACTGATTTGCATGGGCAGGTTCACGGGCATGGGCGTCAGCGGACCGCCCACGTTGATGGGCACCGTGTTCTTGTCCATCAACACGGCCTCGTCCACACCCAGCCCCATTTCCTGGAGCATGTCATTAATAAGCGGTGTCTCATCACGTCGGGCAATTGACATACCCTGGGGGGTAGGACGATATTCCCACACATAATTCTGCACGGCCATAAAGACCGATTTTCCACTGTGCAAGGACCGTGCTATTTCCCAGCGTTGCCGATCATTGAGGCTGCGTGGATTGACTACAGCAAGGGTGTCGTACTCTTCAGGCAGTGGACTTTCCTTCGTCAGCTCCACACGTTGCACCTCATAGCCCTCCTGCGAGAGGATCATTTCCAGATACTCATACGGGTCGTCCTGTTCAGGAACAGGTTGCCCCATCTGCATGAGTATGGCACGCATTTGCGGATCCATCTGAACTGCTTCCTTGGGCGCGACCAATGCGACGACCGGTTTTTTCTCCAGGCTCATCTTATAAATACTGTTGACCAGTCGATACTCCAGGTCGTACAAGGTCTGGGGCATAATTTGCGGGATGATTTCCTCGGGCCGATCTTTATAGGCAATCCCGATGCTGGCGTAGACCAGTTTGGTGGTCTGCTCGTCTTTGCTCATGGCACCTACACTAAAGGGCTGCACGCCTTTCTCCAGCATACGCTTCTCAATCGCCTCTTCTGCATTTTCACTTTCTTCGTTGTCATCGGCCAGCTTGGTCGGGTCGGCGATGACGTTCGCCGCTTCCAGATAGATAGGCGTATATTCCAGCATCCCATCCGAAGCGACCCGGAACTCATCCAGTTTACCCACGATGTCCTGTTCCAGGGTTTTCATACCTGTAGGCATCTTGGACTGGGGGGTGATGTAGACCTTTACCTGCACCGGGGTATCCAGTTGTTTCAGGATATTGGTCGATGCTTTGGACACCGTGAAGATTTTATTCTCCGTCAGGTCATAACGCCCCAGGCTTTCACCGGTCATTAAAAAGTTAAAGGCCAGGCCGATTGCAATACTCAGCACAAGTCCACCCGCAAAAATAGCACGGGCACCGGGGCGATTCCGCCCATCAATAAAGAGCGTATTCAATGCGAGGAAGATGCAGGTCCACGCAACGAAATAGAGGATGTCTGCCAGCTCAATAACACCACGGGTAAAAGCGGCGAAGTGAGCATAGAAACCAAGTAACACGGACAACAAACTGCCCACACCCGGGAGGCGGTCGTCGATGAAGGCTGCGATAAAATCGGTACCCACGAGAAAGAGGCTGAAGGCCACCAGGAGGGAAACCGCAAAGGCCACGACCTGATCCTTGAAAAAACCAGAGATGAGGATGCCCATGCTCAAGAAAAAAGCACCCAGCAGGAAGGTGCCCAGGTAGCCACCAATGATAACACCGGAATCCGGGTCGCCCAGGCTAACGAGCATAGCGGGTATGGTGAAGGTGGCCACTAAGGTCAAGGCAAAGAAAATGAGCGCGGCCAGAAATTTACCCAGTACCAGCTCACGGGCTTGCATGGGAAAGGTCAGGAGCATTTCCCACGTGTTTTCCTTGCGCTCTTCCGCCCATATCCGCATGGTCACAGCCGGAATAAACACACAAAGGAATATAGGCAGGTTTCCGAAATACGGTCGCATGTCCGCCATGGGATAGGCAAAGAAGGAAGTGATATAGAGGCCCACCGAAAGGGTCACAAAGACCATCATAAAGATATAGCCGATGGGGGTCGTAAAATAAGCGCGTAAATCGCGGCGCATTATGGTGATGATATTACTCATGAAACCTGCTCCTTGCCTTGTGCTGCTTTTTCGGTCAAGGTTAAAAATGTTTCTTCCAGGGTCAAGGGCTTCTCGCAAAGTTCACGCACCTGCCACTGCTGCTGCTGCGCCATGCTGCTCACCTCGCGCCATACATCCTTGCCCGAAGGACTATGGACCATGAACTGCGCGCAGCCACCGAGGTCACCAATATGTATCACCTTGTTCACGCCACTCACAGAACTCAGTTTGTCCTGCAGGTCTTTTTTGTCCCCCTCCACCGCGATGGAGAGACGCTCACCGCGCTTGGCGCGGTCCCGCAGTTCTTTAATGCTGCCATCACCTACAATCTCGCCCCGGTTGATAATCACAATCCGGTCCGCTGTGGTCTCCACCTCCTGCAAAATATGGGTCGACAGAATCACCGTCTTCTCCTTTGCCAGATTCGCGATGAGGTCGCGCACCTCCAGAATCTGGTGCGGGTCCAGGCCCGAGGTCGGCTCATCCAGGATGACGACTTCCGGGTCATGGAGCAACGCCTGGGCCAGCCCGGTACGCTGCTTGAAGCCCTTGGAAAGTTCACGAATCACCTTGCGGTACATGGGACCTAATCCGGTGGCGCCTACCACAGCACTCATCCGCTTCTTCAGTTCACTGCCCCGAAGGCCCCGTGCCTTACCCACAAAAGCCAGATATTCCTGCACTTCCATGTCCATGTACAGGGGGAGTACTTCCGGTAGATAGCCGATAGCACGACGTACCTTCACCGGATCCTTCTTCACATCAACACCCGCTACCATGGCCGACCCGCTGGTCGGATAGAGGTAGGTCGTTAAAATCTTCATGGCCGTGGATTTACCCGCGCCATTCGGGCCGAGCAAGCCCACAATTTCGCCCTTGTTCACTTCGAACGATACATTGTTCAGCGCCTTAACCGGCCCATAATGCATC
>CALAXS010000305.1 GCA_937895305.1 uncultured bacterium | reverse complement strand
GCAATATATCCGGGGAGTTTTGACCCGCCTACTCTGGGTCACCTTGACCTGATTGAACGTGCTTCCAAACTCTTCGATGAAGTCATCGTTGCGGTAGCAATCAATGATCAGAAATCAGGCATGTTCACTGCGGAGGAGCGCATGGAAATGCTGCGCGAATCGGTAGCGCAGTGGCCCAATGTGAGTGTGGATCACTTTAAAGGGCTCACCGTGGAATATGCGCGACAGAAAAAAGCCATCGCGCTCATTCGCGGGCTGCGGGCCATCTCTGATTTTGAATTTGAGTTGACTATGGCGATTAATAATCACAAGCTCAATCCCGATGTGGATACCATATCCATGATGCCCAGCGAGGAATACCTGTTCCTGAGTTCGCGCCTGGTGAAAGAAATTTCGGGCTTTGGTGGATCGGTGAGTCATTATGTTACGCCCGCCATTGAGAAGCGGCTGCTGGAAAAAGTGAACGGGAAGAAATAAGGTGGCCAGCCATGAGCGCACCTGAACCTGTCAGCATCATCATCCCGGCATTTAATCAGCTGGACTATTGCCGGGCCTGTATCGAATCGATTCAAGTGCACACCACCTGGCCTTATCGTCTCATCCTCGTGGATAACGGTTCCACGGACGGGGTCAGCGAATATTTCGACACCCTGGTGGACCAGGCAACCATCATCCACACGGACGCTAACCTCGGTTTTTCGGGCGGTGTAAACAGGGGCATGGAAGTCGCCACGGGGCATGTCCTCCTCCTCAATAGCGACACGGTTGTTACACCCGGTTGGCTGTCGCGGCTGGTGCAGGTTCTCGAACGGCCCGGCATGGGGCTGGTGGGTCCGGTGAGTAACAGCGTAGCAGGGCCACAACAGATTGATGGTCTGGAAAGCCTGACCGATTCCGAAGCAGTTACCTATGCTGCAGCCCGTACCCTTTCGCATGCTGGACAGTACCGTGCAGTCTCACGCCTCATCGGGTTTTGCCTGCTCATCCATAAAAAAGTAGTGGAGGACATCGGCGTTTTTGATGAACGCTATGAAACGGGGAACTTTGAGGACGATGATTATTGCACTCGTGCGCGGCAGGCGGGGTATTCCCTCGCCATCGTCGAAGACAGCTTCGTCTATCATCATGGGGGACGAACCATGGCGGCCATGGGGCTTCATGGCACAGCGTACAATGATCTTATGGAACGGAACCGGCAGCGTTATGAAGATAAATGGGGCGTCACCCTGTCCCGGGAAAAACACGGTCGGGTTGAGCGGGAGCGTTTACAGGCGGTAGCGCAGGATGCCCTGGCGCAAGGGGATGTACAGGGCGCTATTGTCGCGCTACAGGCCGCTATTGTAGCGGAGCCGGAAGAGGCCACGCCGTACCGCGATTTGGGGAAGGTGTTGCTGGATGCAGGGAAAGCCCGTCTCGCAGTGCAATGTTTCGTTCAGGCGCAGGAACGTGACCCGGCACTAGATGGACTAGCAACGTTGCTGGCGCAAGCAAAGGCGCAGCTATAGCACCTGCCGGAAAAGCATGAAACCTTCGGCTGCCTTTACCGAAACCTCGCTACCCCGTACCCGCGTCATGGCTTCCACGTTGGCAGCGCTGGAGTGATGAATGGCATCGCGCATCTGGGAGCCGTGCAGTTTCAGGGCGTGCATTTTTTCTTCCAGGTACTCGGAAATATCCACATAGAAGTTCATGTGAATTTTTTCGTGTTCCAGACTCCAGAAGAGGGAGGTGTTATTGTAGCCAAGGACCAGCGGTTGAATGGGCTTGATGGGGGGCACCCCCGGACGCAGCGCTGTGAAGGCCGCGCGAAAGACCGCCTCATGGTCCTGGTTGTAGGAAGACACGGGTATGGCGACCATGGTGGGCTGTAATTTGTCCAGAGCGTAGGTTGCATCACGCTCGAACTGTGCAATCAGGTCGCGCCGTGGAATCATATCCAGACGTAAGTGGGTCTCTGCATCGCGGTATAAAATTTCCCAGCCATCGACCTTCAGGTACTCCATGACTTCGGCGAATTCCTGTTCACGTTTCCCGGCGGTTACCACACCTTCTTCACCATCATAATGTTTCAGGTCGCCCACAGAACAACAGATGACATAGACTTCACCGCCCAGGTCCTTGATTCGCGCCATGGTCCCGGCACAGCCAAAGCTCTCGTCGTCGGCATGGGGCGAAATAACCAGAAGGCGTTGTTTAGCGAGAAATTCATCACCTGGATTTTGCGGGGTCTTCATTCATGGGCTCCTGTTGGCAAGTATGAACGCTCTAATTTAACAGGCCACCAAGGGATAACACAACCGAAATAAGATTATCGAGTTGGCCAGAAGCTATACCAAACCCCAGGGACAGGATGAAGATAAGCTCTATGCAGGAAACCAGGATTTTCATCTTGTGGAAGGCGAGGGCGAAGCATTGCTTGCCGATATATTCAAAGACCTCGTCCAGCTTTCCGCTTTCTTCACCTACCTGAATGTGTGCCTGAATGTCTGGTGGCAGGAGGGCAGACTGGCTGATGGCTTCGCTGAGTGTGGCCTGTTGCTTGAGTGCCTTGACGCAGCGCTCCATGTCCTTACGTAATTGATAGCTGCCTGTGGATTGTGCCGCGACAATCAGGCCCTGCTCCAGGGATAGGCCGATGTGTGTTGTGAACGCCAGACTCCAGCCGAATCGTGCGAGGAGTACATTGCGCACAATCTTGTGGAACGGCCAAAACCGCATGAGGACACTTTCAATGGAGCTCACTTGTGTAACAAGACGATACAGCCCAGCGAGCAGGAATAAATTCATGATGATACCGAAAAAGAAGCTGAAAACCATGCCGAGAATATGGAGGTAGAATTCATTTTCGCTCATGGCGTCGCCACCACCGATCATGACGAACTTGAAAATAGGGATAATCAGGCCCGCAGCAACAATGATACAGCAGGGATAGATCACCTGTTTCAGGAGGGCCTGTTGCAGTTTATGAAATTCTTCATAGTACTGCTTCAATATATCGAAGACAGGCTCCAACTGACCGCAGCGTTCACCGACCAGAATCAGGGTACGTGCGAAGATGGTGAAGTGCTTTCCTTCAAACTCGATGGCCTGGGCAAAGGTGGCCCCTGCATCCAGATGGTGATGCATACGGGTGCATAAGCGATGTAATCGCTGGCTGCCCGATTTCTCGCCCAGTACACGCATGATCCGGTTCATGGGCACACCGCTGTTGTACATAACCCACAGTTCATTGCTGAAATGGGCCATGTCTTTACAACTGAGTGTGGAGGAAAAAAGTCCCATGGGGATCATCATGCCAGTGCAAACGGGACTACATCAAGCGTAGTGGTGAGAGATCTCAAGCATCCCCAGTTTTAGTCAATGGGACCAAGAGATAAGATGAGAAGGCTGT
>CALAXS010000304.1 GCA_937895305.1 uncultured bacterium | reverse complement strand
AAAATCGGTTGACGGTGGAGAATGGGCAATTTGTATTGCCGAACGGAATGCGCTATAGCCTCCTCGTGTTGCCGGAATCCGAGACCATGCGACCAGCTTTGTTGAAACGCATCAAGGATTTTATAATTGAGGGTGCTGCGGTACTTGGTCCAGAACCCAATCGATCTCCAAGTTTGGAAAATTTCCCAGATAGTGACGAGGAAGTGAAAAAGCTGGCCGCTGAATTGTGGGGAGAAGGACGTGTGCTAACCGGGAAAGACCTGACCGGGACACTCCAGCAGCTTTCGGTGATCCCGGACGTCGAATGCTCTTCTTCTATCCTTTGGAAGCACCGTCAAGACGGGGAGAGGGACATTTACTTTCTTTCCAATCAAAGAAACCGAGAACGCACAGCGACGCTTTCCTTCCGTCTGAACGACCGCAAGCCAGCGTTGTGGTGGCCGGACAGCGGCAGGATCGAAACAGTACCCTATGAGGTGATCGATGGGCGGACGACCCTTTCGTTGCACTTCGAGCCAACCGCATCCGTTTTTGTCGTTTTTGGTAAGGACACAGCGGGTGCCCTGGAGCCGACACTGCCACTCCAAGCGGTAGCCAAACTGAACGGTCCGTGGCAACTAAGCTTTCCGTCGCAGGATGTTAGCATGAAAAAGCTGATCTCCTGGACAAAGCATCGTGATCCAGCAATCAAGTATTTTTCCGGTACGGCAACCTATAAAACGACTTTTCGGATCAACAAAATTAATCCAGGCACCATTCTTGATCTCGGTAGAGTGGACGAGATGGCCAAGGTCCGTGTCAACGGGCAAGAAGTTGGGACGTTATGGAAGCCGCCTTACACGGTAACGATTGGCCATGCGCTTAAATCCGGTGAGAACACCCTGGAAGTGGATGTGGTGAATACTTGGCTGAATCGTCTTGTTGGCGATGCGCAGGACGGCGTCACAAACCCGGAGACCTTCACAACGACGAAATCCTGGAACGCCGAGACACGTCTGCAATCCGCTGGACTCCTCGGCCCCGTTGAGTTGAAACAAGCCGAATAGGGACGCTTGAGTCTATGGAATCATTTTCAACTGCACGGGTCCGATAAGCCCTGACGGTAACAGTTTTCCAGGGCCACTGCGCGTTGCGAAGGTATAGCGCCCGGTTTTGAAGCTTCGACCTTCCAGGAAGCCGGAGTCCCATTTCATTTCGCGTATGTTTTTGTCCGGTGGCTGCTGATCACCGAGGAGACGATTCGGCCAGCGGTTGGCGACTTCGATTTCCAGATCGTTCATGCCCTCCACCAGTGCATCGGTGATCTCTATGCGCCAGGGTGCGCACCAGACCACACCAAGGTCTTTCCCGTTTAAACGCACACGCGCGATGTCATGCACCGTGCCAAGGTCGAGATACGTTCGTTTGTCGGATTTTTCAGTAAGGTTGAAGGTCTTTGAATAGGTCGCCATACCGGAGTAGTACTTGATGCCGCTGTCCTCGAAGGTTGTCCAGTCTTGCAAAGTATCGAAAGTGACCTGCTTCGGGCCACCCCATGTTGGATCGAAGGACACGTCCCAGGAACCCTCCAGGGTTATTTTCGGGGTAGCTTCCTGAAAGTTTAGCCCTGCAACCGTAGTTGTTGTCGAAGTGCCATTAATCGGGAAGAGAACAAAGAAGCTTTGATGGGCTTCGAAACGCATTGGAATCGAGGTCGTTTGCCCCTGACGCGTAAACTGGGGCAGGGTACGTATTTCTGCTGTGACTGGATCCCATAACTCCGGTGCGCCTTGTGTAACCCGGAAAGTGCAGGTTGCCTCTACCTTTTCATTTGTGGTGTTGGCAATGAAATAGATCTCCTGCGTTTCAGTGCGACGATGTCCATAGCGTATAGGTCCGTCCGACACAAAGTCTTCCGGAATGTCCATCGCTTTGAGCACAGCAGCAGTGACATCGTACTCAGGGTAAAGCTCGGGGAGCTGTGCTTTTGATTGGGCTAGCAGATGCCATGGCGCCATATTTCCGACGCCAAGCACTTTAGCAGCGGATTTTTTTCTGACGCTGATACTGGCAGTCCAGTGCTTATCCGTACCCATCACTTTGCTGGTACCGTCCTTAAAACGGAGTCGCATGGCAGCAATAAAGCCTGCGGGATTGGGGCTGTCTCCGCCGTTACTGGCAATGGCGTAAATTTGGTTTTTGCCATCGCGCAATTCGGACAGAATATCTGCTGAATAAATGGTATTAAAATTATCTCCTGTCAGAACTTCGGTATTATTTATCTTGAGTTTGAATTCGTTGTCGGCCGTCGCCTCAATGCTTGCCTTTTCAATAGCGCTAATGTCTGTAATTTCCCAGCTATAGCGTAGGTGAACATCGTCAACAGGGGCCGAACTTGCTGGCTCTCCTTCGTTGAACCAGATCCATTGGCCTGCATCGGGCAATAAGGACATATTGTCCTCATTATCAATTCCTGGTTGTTCATGCTGATCGAGGATGATGCGCCCTTTACCTATTTTTCGCTCTGGCGTGGGGGCGGTGCCCCAGAGCTGTTGGGCCAGTTCCTGTATACGTGCGTCGCAATGCGGATACCCGCTCAGACTGGGCGAGGCTTTAGGTGGAGCACCATAGACTGTCGCGCCGTCGTTGACGAGTTCGATAATTTTCTCCAATAGCTTGGGTGTCATCGTTTCGAAACGGGGTAACACCATCAAGCGATACGATGTGCCACCCGGAAATACGATTTTACCCGCTTTCACTTCGGCACGGTCTATCAGGATATTGGGCGAACATCCGTCAAATGCATAGCCCTTCTTGTCGGGCATAGGCGCTTCACCCTGTAATGCAGTCTTGGGTGGCTGGAACACATGGGGCGCGCCTTCCGGCGTGAGATACAATACATCCGAGACGGTAACGCCTTGGCGCATCATATTGGAACAGCGCGTCACGTACCCATGATAGTCACTCACCATGGGCCACCAGGTCTGACCCCGGTCCCAGTGCACGCCATAGGGACCCATGGTCATGCCTGGACGGTGCTCCTCGCCGAGTGGTTTGTGCGCAAAGGTGTGGTAGACAAAGCGGTTGATGCCTATGGCGAAGGCCCAGTCCCCCTGGTTCTTCATGGACCAGGGATACTGTTGCCATTGATCCTGCCCTGTGAATGCTTCGGCGGAGACAATGGACTTGCCCATGGTGTGGGCAATAGAGGTCGCCTCGATACAAGTAAAGGACGAGTCAAAGCCAAACCCAGCACCCCAGAACTCGCACATGGGTACATCTGCGACAGCACCCAGATCGAGATCTGCAGTGGGATTCATGTCGTAAGGTTCGATGGAAAGTTCGAAGCCGTGTTCTGCACCCAACGTTTTCAGGTGGCCTGCGTAATTCTCCAGAACCAGCTCTTGGGCGGTCAGGCGCATATCCCAGAGGAATCGTTCTGTTACTTCAACGCTCGTGACTGCGCGTCCGCTGAAGGTTATGAAGTAAGGGTGTGGATCGTAGCCACGGCGTTTCCCGAATTCCTCGCGAAATCTGGGTGTCCAATTCTGTGAACCCATTTCCCAACTGTCCATATGCACCGTAGTCCAGCCATGCTTATCTGCACGATCACCGACTTTATCCAGCAACTTGCCATAGTAGTTGTCAAAGTGATCTTCCAGCGCTTTCTTGTCGAATTTGTCGTGATCGAATCCTATGCCGGGTTCAGGTGCTGGTCGTGTGCTGGCGCCTGTGGAACGACGCCCCATACGCAGTATGGTCCACTCCCCTTCGGGAACGTCCCACGTCAGGCGACCCTTGCTATCCAGCTTATCCGTCAGGTCGATGATAGTTTCGGGATTAATCAAATTTTTACTATCGCCTTTCGGATAACTCGTGGGTGGCAGGAAAAACTCTTTTGTGCCGTGCATGTTGGCATAGGAGGTGTAGGGATCGCGTTCATACAGCGCTTTTTCATTGATGCGTTCGATAACCGGGTTGGATGCGGGAAAGGCGTAGACCATACTATCTTCGTAGAATGGATGGCTCATCTTGTGCCAATTCGTGCTGCGTTGTTCGGGCACAGGGAGAATAGCATCAAATTTTCGGGGGCCTGTTGCATCCACCGTACTGAAGACCAAGTGCTGCATCGAGTCTTCCGCAGGCACCCAGGGTCCGCCACTGCCTGTCCAGCCAGGACCTGCACCGAGGGTGATGTCAATGCCCAATCGTTCTGCATGACGTACCGCGTTCACATACAGGTCCTGCCACTCATCGCTCATGAACTCCACCGGACCACGTGGCACACCGATACCCACTTCGAGGAAAACAAGGTTGCCGATACCGACCTCCTTCATGGACTCCAGATCCTTGACCATCTCATCACGATTCAGGTTGCCGTCCATGAAGTACCAATACACCCCCGGTCGTGCATCGTCGGGCGGATTGATAAAGTCCTTTTCCAAATCAGCGGCATTGGAGGAATTGAAAAACAGTGCCGCACAAAGGGTGGTGAATAGTAGTCGTATTTTCATTGCGATTTTTCCATGTGTTTACTAATCTTGCTACCATCCTATTTCCGGCGAATGAACACGGGTCCCATGAGTCCCGAAGCGACAGGGCCCAGGTTTTGTGCTGGAACCGTCTGGTAATGGGGCGCGATCGTATTGGCCACGTGTACACGGATGGTATTTTCTCCCGCGTGCGCGGTGTCGCCCAGATCATAGGTAAAGGGCCTGGCCAACTTCACACCCACCGATTGGTCGTTCACGAACACCTCCGCCGCAACCAGGACTTGCCCGAGATCCAGGGTGAGTTTGTGCTTCAGATCCTCTTCGCTGAGGTTTACCGTTTGTGTGTAGACGCCGATGCCCGAATAGGTGGGCAGCGCGAAGTTAGCCCATTCGCCGGGCTGAATGCTTCCGCCACTGATATCCAGCCCGATGGGTGCTGTAAACACCGCGCCGCTGTATGCGCCAGGATCCATCTGCACCCGCAGGGCTACCTTTGAAACATCGGATGGGAGGCTGGCAACGGTCACAATGCCACCCTTAACTGGGACGGTTTCACCGTTGACCCACGCTTCTACTTTCGCCGTAGTGGGCAGGGTGAGCCGTTTGAGGCCCGGTGGTACTTCAAATCGGAACCAGCCCACACGGGATGCATCGTCTGATTTCGTGTCGTAGACCATGTCCGGGACCTCATCGAAGCAGGTGAGGTACGGGGAGTCGAGGTCGATGGACAAGGGGCGGTCGGGCTCCGTCACCACACCAACATTCTCAACGACCTGCATACCCCAGGGTTCGCCGCCCATCACCCCGGCAACACGTACAGGTGCCCAGGTGTTGTCGTCGAAACCGGGCGATGTCCATCCATCAATATCCTCGGCTGTACCTTTCCAGGTCTCGTCAGTCACGAGGCCGATTTCCTCGCCATCGTAAAAGCGCATTTTGAACGCGAGCACGACACCGCGGCTGTTAAAGGCTTCCGGTCCCTTGTTCACGTTCTGACCCGCGAAGAGTTGCCCCCATATAGCGATAACGTTTTCCCCTTTGACAAGGTGGGGCGTTACAGTGAAACTCTCAGGGCGCGTCCAGTTGGACCATGGACCGATCTCTTCCTCGATACGCACGCCGTTGATGAAGAGACGATAGCCGCTGAAGCCGGTGACGATGATACGTGCCTGTTCAGGCAGTTGGTCCAGCATGAAGGTCTTGCGTGTGCTACAGGCGATGGTGTCTCCACTCCAGATCCATTTGGCCTTATCGATGTCAGGTTTCACGCTGCCTGCTGCAGCTTCTTCCATAGTTGTGATGGATGGGGGAGCGGCTTGAACGAATAAACGACCGTGCCCGCCGTCGGGCAGATCGAGCAAGACGGTATTTATGCCTGCCCTGAGCGGCAGGTTGCCTATGGCATCTTCGAAGGGTTGCTCTATACCATTGACCCATAGACGCGCACTACTGTTACGCAGTTCGACAAGTAAGCCACGGTGCTGGGTTTTGGGCGAACGGATGCGTGTGAAGAGAAGATTGCGGCCCTCGGGCAGGTGAATGAAGTTCTTATCGATGTGACCATCGGGGTAACCAGAATGCCCACCCCAGGGTGCGGCGTGTGCAGCTGCGATGGACTTCGAAAACGAGACGTCCTGCCAATGGTCGTTAACCATGATGGTGTCCGTGTTTTCCAGCGCCGCATGGACTGCACTGTCATCCGTGATTGGCCGGGTGAGCCAATGGGGCCCTGTACTGTATAGCGTCTGTGCCCAGTCAGTATCATCAAGTTCTGGCTTCTGCCACGCCACACCCGCTTGGGTTTCTTCGCGATAGCGGAATGTGCGGACCTCGGGGCCAATGATCTGGTTCGATGGTGGCCAGCGGAATTCACCCCAGTGGTTGTCGCGCGTAGGAATGACATCAAAGGTCCAATCTTCACTCAGCATCATCGGGGTAGATTGTGCATGGTCTGCTGCATTGGACTTGTCTTGGGCGTTGCCCGGTCGAAAGACCAGACAAAGTGCTGTATTGCCTTCAAGGCGATGCGAAACATGGGTATAACCCTCTTCCCGTTTAAAACCATCCACTTCCGACACCGCACCGGTGAACGGGTCCCAAAGTTCAGGCACACCATCAACGCGGAAGCGTGCTTCCATTGTGCTCGACTCACCCTCGAGGGCGTTCTGTAGCATGTAGACATCGAGATCGCCTATGCGACGATGGGCTGTGTAGATGTCTGCCCCGGTCGTCTGGAAATCACGATCAATGTGTTTGCTGAGCAACATGGGTATCTGCTTTGTCGAACGTGGCACATAGGCGCAGGTCCCGCCATTCGGGAATTGCGCTACAATGTTTTTGGAGCCTATCTGGTCAACTTCCTGTTTCAATAATAACTGCAATTGAGTCCGGAGTTTTGGATCGTCACGTCCATCTTCCGTGCTGGCTGTGGGGAGATTACCGTAAAACAGAACAGTACCACCGCTCTGAACCAAAGCAATCGCTTTCTCGAGTACGGCCCGACGAACCGTGTGCTCGGGGCCGAATACCAGTGCCTGATAGGCGTTGCCACCCGCGATAAGTTTTCCGTCTTCAACCCGGCTGTTCAGAATCGAATCATCATCGATAATGTCGTTGTCCATACCCGCCGTATAGATCGCTTGCGAGACCCGCATGTAGGTGTTCGGGTTGGGGCGCTGGTTTTTGGGGTCCATGTCCGCCAGCAGACTGACGACGGGATAGTGCACGGCTACATCGACAACATGCGTACCCTGTGACATGAGATAGCTTGTACGCGCCACGAAATCACTCAGTGTGTTGTAGTAGGTCCAGTAAGGTTGCCGCCAATGCGGATCCGGCGCAGCGTGTTCCCAGGTGCTCGCGTTGGTCGCGTAGTAGAGACCGTGTTCGTCATAGAGATTTGCACCGAATACCATGCCCGTGGTCAGCCAGGTCAAGGTCTGGTCGGTCGTGCGGCCCCAGCCGCTTGAGTGAAAAGCCTCGTTCCATACCCGTGGTCGCCCGTAGAGTCGGGCGATGGATGCTGCAATCTTTGTGTCGTAGTAGTTGCGCTTGGTGAGTGGGTGCTGCCCGGAATCGTCGTATCCAGGCGCGGAGAACCATCGCTGCGTGCGGAAGTAGTCAATGTAGCCCTCGCTTTGCCGGGCGATGTCATTGCGTCCCCAGTTGTCGTGGCTTGTGAGCAGGTTTCGCTCCATGGTCCAGTCATAGACCCGCTTCCAGTAACTCTGCTCGACGACATCGAGGTAGGCGTCGAAAAAATCAGTGCGATACTTGGGGGTGAGCGGACCCACATCAAAGTGCTGTGCCGGGATCGCGCGGGCAATGTCGTACCCGAAACGTTCCTGGAAATGTGTGGCTAATTCGTCGGTGTACACATCGCGTGGGGTGGGGGGATGTTCATCCTGAAAGATCCCCACGAAACTCGTCCCCATGGACTCCTTGCCCAAGGTGCGCTCGATCTTGCCGTAGAGCATGTCTATGAAAGCGTCGCCGGATGTGTTGCTCAAGTAGAAGGTCTGATAGGGAACAGCCACCAAGGCTACGGCGCGCCATTCACCCGGCTCCGGTGTCCATTCGAGTGTGCCGTTCGCTACCGCGTTGCGGATGTCCTCACTATTGGCGTCATCCGCCTGTCCGTCTATGAGGCGATAGCCGCGCGCGGAAATAAGTTCACCTTCCGGCAGATCAATGCGAATCGTCTCGCCCTTTTTTTCCTCCGCCTGGTGAAATGAGATGCGTTTTGTAAGTGGATCCTGGACCTCACCAGCGGCTTTTTCCAGCCAGCCATAGTGGCCGTAGCCCACTTGGTCATAGGCCCAGAGGGTCATACCCAGGCGCTTGCACTCAGCGTTGGTGTGTGCAAAGAGTTCCCACCATTCCGGCGTGAACGACGCGGGGTTACAACGGCCCGGCGACCGCTGAATAGAACAAACGGCTTTCACGCCCTTGCTGGAAAGAAGTTCCAATTGGGCCGTCACACCCTCCTTCGTCATGGTCTGCCCCTCCCACCACCAGAGTGGCACCTCGCCCCAACGTGCGTGGTCGGGTGTTACGAATGCGCTACGCATTTCCTCATAAGTAGGCACCATCAGTTCCTCAGCTCCGGGACTCAACGAAGCGATGGTAATAGCGATGAATACGACGGTTCCCTTGACCATGGTGATTCCCCTCATGAGCGGTTTCAAGTGCTCTCTTTAAGGTTTCCTTTGAAGCGACATTAAGCTCAACAAACACGGCAACAACCCAGGCCCAGCAAGGCCCCCAGTTTCTCAATCTTCGAAGCAACATGCCCCGTTCCTATCGCCATGTGATGCGCTGGACCTTCGGTGGTCCAATTATTTACAAATGCCTTGGCACCAATACTAAAGCGATAACGACTGTTTGTATTTCCTATTTGCATCACGGGTCCTGCCACACTTTCACCCTCTGCGATGAGCAATCGCACTTTTCCTTCACCAGCTTCCACTACCGACAACAACGTTACAGGTCCATGCTTTACAGTCATCTGGATTGATAAGCCAGTCCCCGGTTTTCCATGATAGACAGGCACAGGCACCAGCCCGACGGGACCCTCGGCGATTGCTGCGTGGGCAGGGCCATCGTGCCCTAGCAATACAACGTCATCATCAAAATCCATGAGATAAAATTCGGAAAAACTTCCACCGCACTCCAGGAGGTCCATTATCTTCATGGCAATCGCGTTTTTAATTTCGCACTCACCTGCAACAGGCACCCCATGCATGGTCAGTAGGGTATTCCCCGCGATTACGGAAGTCGCGATGTTCTCACGATCATTTCCCGGTTGTCCTTCGTAGTAGTACGCCATGACATCGAGACGATTTTCCTGCACCAGACGGTCAAGGGCTACTGAAGTTCGTGCGGAACGGTCAAGCTCCGTTTCAGAACACTGTGGATCAACATCAAAGTCCTCACTAAATTGATCGCGCTTTTTCCTCAAGGTCGCTCCATCCACTTCTTCCCAATACCGATGTAGTTCGCACATTTCCAATAACTCAAAATGGGTGCCAAAAACGGCCGACAACTGTGTTAAGTCCGAATAAACATCCAGCATGCCACAGTAATGATGACCTAACACCCCCAGGCGTGAATCGCGTAATGCAGACGCAACCTTTGCCGCCTGTACCCAATCGCCAATCTCCTGCCATGCATCATCCTGATCGAGTACGCCCGTCACCATGTGATAGTCAATACCTGCACGATTAAATACACAGGCAATCTCCGGCGCAGAGCAGGCCTGACAATGGGCCAGCCATTCCCCGGTCATCACGCCCCGATCCCCTATTGCATTAAAAGCTTCATAGTCGATAGCCGCCACGGGCTGAAGATTTAGTACGATCACGGGAACTTTTAGTCGCTGTACTACGGGCAAGACCGTAGAGCTCAGCGCATAGGTCGAAACATAGAGGATGATGAGATCCACCCCTTCGGTGGCGAGTGCTTTTCCCGTTTCGCGTGCGCGTTCGGGCGTATCCACTATCCCGGTATTCACGACCGCTACACCATCATATTGCTCCAGTCGATCCGCTATCCCCTGCTGATAACCCTGGAGCCGCTCAAAGAGGCCTTCAAACTGATCCCAGTACGTATCCAGACCTATACCGTATAGCCCAATCTTCATAGTCTGCGTCTCCCTTATTGCGCTGCTAAATAGTTTCCCACACCAACAACGACCGTCGAAAGAATCAGTACAAGAATGCCCATAGCACCAATGGTTATCGTCTGTGTACGACTGCCCTTCCATTCTCGAAACATAATTCCCCATATATTGCTAAAGACAATAATGAAGGCCATGTGGATGGTCCAACTGGAAAAATCATAGGCCCCCATTTTGGTCGTACCCATTCCGTAGAAGAAGAATTGTAAATACCAGATGATTCCAGCTACCGCCGAAAAAAGATAGTTGCTCATCAACGATGCATCACCGGCATTGCTGTAATCACGAAAGCTCTCGTTACGCCAGTTCAGATACATGCACCAGACAAAATTGGTAGTAAGCCCACCCAACAACGCCACAATCAAAACAGGAAGGTTTACAAAAGTGGGGGATACACCAGCCGCCAAAGCAGCGTCCGTAATGGGTTTGCCGGATGCAAAAGCAAAGGCCATACAAGCACTCATCACCCCGGCAAACACCGCCACCCAGATCCCCTTGCTTAAACTGAATTCAACAAGTGGATTTTCCTCCGTCTCGATCTCACCCTCCCGCCGCACGCCTGCCCAACCGCAAATAGCAATGCCACCCAAACACGTCACCACCCCCAACAATGTCGCAAGGCCTGATGAAGTGTTAAGAAGATCGCCAAAGGTATGCATAAAAATGGGCGGTATAATGGTGCCAAAGGCCGCACAAAACCCAAGTGCAATCGCATAACCCAGCGACAATCCCAGATAACGTACCGACAAACCAAAGGTTAGTCCGCCTATCCCCCAAAGCAATCCAAACAGGTAGGTCCAGAAGAGTGCAGAAATTGGTGTGTTGCGCAGTGCCTCGAAAGAACCGGGCGCGAGCACTGCTGCACCTACCAACGGGGCTATCAGCCAACTGAACAAGCCACCCACGATCCAATAGGATTCCCATTGCCAATTCTTAACGCGCTTATAGGGAATGTAAAAACTCGCGGCTGCCAAGCCACCCACAGCATGTAGAATAACGCCCATTATCGGATTAGCGTCCATCAGGCCTCCCGCAGTTTTTGATATACCCTATCACACGGTCTTAACCACACCTGTCATTGCGAGGAGCGCAGCGACGCGGCAATCTAGCTTGGCCCGGACGCTTGAACAGTGGCAGCGATAGCTCCGGCACCACATCATCTGGGCCAAGCGAGATTGCCACACCTCGTTTATACTCGGTTCGCAATGACGGGCCAGGTGGAGTCAATGTTGAATCAGATAAAGTTAATTTGGATAGCAGCGATACATTTCA
>CALAXS010000303.1 GCA_937895305.1 uncultured bacterium | reverse complement strand
GTATTTGAATAAAATCGCGAAATACCTTTCAATCAGTGTAGCATGGAGGGGTTGTACGATTGAATCATCTATCGTGTATTGACAGGTTTCTGTGCTGAAAGGGGAGTTCGGTGTTTGTTTGTACTTTTACTCGATTGAAGATAATTATGGTTTTGGTGGCTACTCTTTTGTCATGCATGAGCTTCGCCAACACTGCTGATTTGCTTGATGTAAAAGTCTTGTTTCTGGGGGATAATGGACACCATACGCCCAGTGAGCGTGCAGCCGAACTGATACCTGCCATGGCGGACCGTGGTATTAGCATCACGTACACGGACCGGGTTGAAGACCTGAATCGGGAAACGTTGGGTCGGTATGATGCACTGATTATCTATGCAAACATTGACAAGATAGACCCTGAACACGCACAGGCGCTTATCGACTATGTTGAGAGTGGTGGCGGATTCGTGCCGCTGCATTGCGCATCGTGGTGTTTTCAAAATTCGCCGGAATATATAGCATTGGTGGGGGGACAGTTCGCGCGTCATGGCACGGGTGATTTTGTGGCGGACATCGTGGATCGGGAACACCCGGTTACGGAACGGATGTTGGAGTTCTCCACCTGGGATGAGACCTATGTCCATGGGAAACTTGGCGAGGACCGTCATGTCTTGATGGAGCGCAGGGATGATGAAGGGGACGAACCCTATACCTGGACGCGGACGCAAGGCAAGGGCCGTGTGTTTTATACGGCCTATGGACATGATACGCGAACCTTCACCCATCCGGGCTTTTTAGAATTGGTCGAGCGGGGAATCCGGTGGTCTGCGGACAAAATTCCCACAGTCACCAAGGAGCCTTTTCAGTATGAAGAGGCGAAGATCGCTTTTTATCCGCCCAAGGATGCGCCGGGTATCGTGCAGGAAGCACCCACCAAAATGCAGTTGCCCCTGTCACCGTCGGAATCGGTTAAGCACACACGCCTCCCCCCCGGTTTCGATGCCAGCCTCTATGTTGCTGAGCCAGACATTATT
This sequence comes from uncultured bacterium, assembly GCA_937895305.1. Taxonomy (GTDB): domain Bacteria; phylum Hydrogenedentota; class Hydrogenedentia; order Hydrogenedentales; family JAEUWI01; genus CALAXS01. Next base: position 3,928 of record CALAXS010000303.1, on the reverse strand, counting down.
AAAGTAATCGCCATGAACTGGGATGCCCGTGGGCGGCTCTGGGTAGCGGAGACGGTGGATTATCCCAATGATATGCAGGTGCCGGAGAAGGGCAAGGACCGCATCAAAATTTGTGAGGATACCGATGGCGATGGCAGGGCGGACAAGTTCACTATCTATGCGGATAAACTGAGCATTCCAACGAGCCTAATCCATGCCAACGGTGGACTCATAGTGGCACAGGCACCGGACACCTTGTTCCTCAAGGACACGGATGGCGATGACGTAGCGGATGAACGTTCGGTGTTATTTTCGGGCTGGGGTACTGCGGATACCCATTCAGGCCCCAGCAGCTTTCGCCTGGGACTGGATAACTGGGTTTGGGGCACGGTGGGCTATAGTGGTTTTACGGGGACGGTGGGCGGTAAAGACCACAATTTCCGCATGGGGGTAATTCGTTTCAAACCGGACGGCTCAGCACTTGAGTTTGTGGCTGCGACGAACAACAACACCTGGGGCCTGGGACTAACCGAGACGGGTGAGGTTTTTGCATCCACAGCCAATGGCAACCACAGTGATTATGTGCCCATTCCCAACCGCTATTACGAGTCCGTGCGCGGGTATTCAGGCACCAGTGGCGCACACCTTATCTTTGACCACAAAAAGATTCATCCTATTACGCCCAATGTGCGCCAGGTGGATTGGCATGAGCAGTTTACGGCGGCTTCGGGTAGTGCGATTTACACAGCGCGACATTATCCCGAGTTCTACTGGAATCGTGTGGCCTTTGTGACAGAGCCGACGGGACATTTGGTGCATCAGTGCATCCTGGAGGAAGAGGGCAGTAGCTATGTGTCGCGGGATGGCTGGAATTTCATGGCCAGTGTCGATGAGTGGTCTTCGCCAGTGGTTGCTGAGGTAGGGCCTGATGGCAATGTGTGGCTCAGTGACTGGTATAACTACATCGTGCAGCACAACCCCACGCCGAGTGGCTTTGAAAATGGGCCGGGCAATGCCTATGTGACGCCGTTACGTGACAAAAAACATGGTCGCGTCTATCGCGTGGTGTATGGGGAAGATGAAGGTAGTACCTCCCTTGACTTGGGTGATACTACGGAAAATAATTTGCTTGCTGCGCTGAAGCATCCCAATATGTTCTGGCGTACGACCGCGCAGCGCATCATTGTGGAAGAGCAACGGATAGCAATGATACCCATGCTGCAGCGATTGATAGCGGACAAGGCACTGGATACTATTGGAAACGCTCCAGGGGCATTACATGCTTTGGGCGCACTGGAAGGCTTGGAGTGTTTTTCCAAGGACGACCGTGCGGCACAAGAACTTCTTCGTAGTGCCATGACTCATCCTGCACCAGCAGTACGTCGCCTGGCTGCGCAGTTCGCAGCATCGGTCAATGGGTTTGGTGCAGACATTGCTGCGTTGCTCAATGATGACGACCCCAAGGTGCGCTTGACGGCACTGTTGGCCTTGTCTGAAGTGGATGCAGATGAGTCTGTCGGTGCTGCCATAGCGACTGTGCTGGACGAAAAGAAAAATCGCAATGATCCCTGGATTGCTGCTGCGGCCATGGTGGCTGCGGCACAACATGATGTTGGGTTTTTACTTGCCGCGGCTGAAAGCAAGGACCACAATGCAGACATGGTAAAAACTGTAGCCAATCACTATGCCCGTGGCCCGTCGTATGAGCAACTGGATGCGTTACTGCGAACGCTGGGCAGTGGAAATAAACAGGTACATAGCGCGTGGTTGGCTGGATTAGCAGAAGGTTGGCCCAGCGATGCACCGCCCTTCGACAAAGAAAAAACGAAGCAGGCTCTAGGCACCATTGCCGATGATCTGGGTGATGACGACCTGTTGGCGGTGGTAGCACTGGCTAAAAAATGGGACATGTCGGGTGAATTTGATGCGCGACTGGATGCCATTGTTGCAAAATATGCAGGAACACTTAGCGATGAGACGGCTAAAAGTAGTCATCGGGTTAATGCAGCTCAAAAACTGGTTGACCTTCGGCCGGGTCGCACTACCCGGGCGCGTATCCTGGATGAAATTACACCTAGTGTAGCGTTAGCGCTTTCTGATGGATTGATTCAGGCTTTGGGTAATGACCCGGCGCCGAGCACGGCGAAGGATCTGCTGGCACGTTTTGATTCGTTTATGCCTTCAGCACGAAAACAGGCTATTGATGTATTGCTAACACGACCTGGGTGGTCCATTCAATTTGTTTTTGCTATCCAGAAAGAGAAAATAACGCGACCCAATTTCTCTGTCATTCAGAAAAGTACGTTGCTGGACGCAAAGGATGAGCAGTTGAAGGAATTGGCCAATAGAGTGTTGGCTACTGCCGGGCATGTGGATAGCAGTCGTGAAGAAATTGTTGAAAAGCTCATGCCCTTAACCCGGAAGCAGGGTGATATTGAAATCGGCAAACAGGCATTCCAGGAAAACTGCGTACAATGCCACACCTTCAATGGGGAGGGCGGCACGATTGCACCTGACCTGACAGGTATTGCCGGCGGAAATCGCGAAGAAATCCTCATCGCCATCGTGGACCCCAACCGGTCGGTGGAGGGCAATTTCAGGCAGTGGACGGTATGGACCACAGATGGCGAAATCGTGAGTGGGTTGTTGACGGACGAAACACAGACGGCCTTTACGATTCATGATGCGCTGGGTAATGCCCATTCCATCTTGCGCGAAGATGTGGAAAAACTGTCCATGTCTGAGCAATCGGTCATGCCCGAAGGCTTTGAAGAGATGCCGGAAGCTATGTTGGTCGGCTTGCTTGAGTATTTAACCACAGTGGGCGAGTATGCGCCGCTGAGCCTTCGGGGTGTAGCGAACACCGTGAGCACAGTGCCCATGTTTCACGATGGGGCACCTTCCGAAAACTACAATGAGCAACTGATTTTCGAGCAGTGGGGCACACAGGTATTTGATGGGATTCCCTATTACGTGCTGGACCCCAAGGGTGGCACTCTGCCCAACCTGATTATGTTGAACAGTCCCCATTCTGACCGGGTGAAGAAAAAGCCGGGGACCGTAAGTATTCCCTGTGGACGCAAGGCACGGGCAATTCACCTCTTGAGCGGTGTGAGTGGCTGGGGATACCCTGGGGGCACGGTGGGTTCTGTGTCAATGATAGTTCGACTGCAGTATGGGGACGGTAAATCAGAGGACCACGCCTTGAAGAATGGCATACACTTCTCTGATTATATCCGGGTGGTTGATGTGCCGGAGTCAAAGCTCGCATTTGAGCTTGGGTCACGTCAATTGCGCCAGCTTTCCATTTTTCCGAAGCGGGATGCAGTCATCGACAGCATAGAATTCGTAAAAGGCGACGACGCATCGGCCCCTATGGTTATTGCGGTCACGGTGGAAACGGAACACGAATAAATAAACGTATTAACTCGCTTTTCTGAAAGGATACGATATGAGTACAAAAATTAATGTGGGTATGGTTGGTCTTGGTTTTGGTGCTGAGTTTATTCCCATCTACCAGAGCCATCCACAGGCGAATGTACATGCTATATGTCAGCGCAACGAGGAAAACCTGAACAAAGTGGGCGACCGTTTTGGTATTGAACATCGTTACACCCGCTATGACGATATGCTGGCCGACCCGGCCATTGACTATGTACACATCAACAGCCCTATCCCTGATCATGGGACCATGTCACTGGCGGCACTCGACGCGGGAAAGCACGTCATGTGTACGGTGCCCATGGCGACGTCGGTGGAAGAGTGTCGACAAATCGTAGAGAAGGTGAAGGCTACCGGATTAAAATATATGATGGCGGAAACGGTGGTCTATAGCCGTGAGTTTTTGTTCCTCAAGGAGATGTACGACAAGGGAGAATTGGGTAAAATTCAGCATCTGGCGGCGTCACACCCGCAGGATATGGATGGATGGCCCGACTATTGGGAGCGC
>CALAXS010000302.1 GCA_937895305.1 uncultured bacterium | reverse complement strand
GCTGTGGTTGATTACTCTGGCCTGGACCAGATCGCCGATTTCGAGGTCTACATTCTTCAGGGTCAGGGGGCGGTAGCCGTCTGTACGACCGTTCATGGCACCACGAAGCCGACTGTGTGCGCCATCAATGAGGACGGTTTGGGTAGTGCCTACATAGGTCGCCATCTTCTGGTCGTTGATTTTGTCCTGCAGGGCAATGACCTGCGCCAGACGTTCTTCTTTTACGCTGCGCGGAACGTCGTCGCCCATGTCCGATGCGACGGTACCGGGACGGGGTGAGTACTTAAAGGGGAAGACCTGGCCAAAGCCGACTTCCCTCAAACAGTAGAGGGTACGCTCGAAATTTTCGTCCGTCTCGCCGGGGAAACCTACGATGAGGTCGGTGGAGAGTTCGACGGTGGGGATGCGCTTCTGGAGGTATTTAATCTTGGCGAGGTATTCGTCGAGGGTGTGGTTGCGTCGCATCACATCCAGGATTTTATCGGACCCGGCTTGAAAGGGAAGGTGAAGCTGGTTGCAGATGTTGGGGCGTTCTGCCATGAGGTCTGTGAGGTCGTTGTTCCAGTCTTTGGGATGGGGCGAGGTGAAGCGTATACGTTCGAGCCCTTCCACCTGTGACACTTCTTCGAGGAGCTGGTGGAAGCGGTAGTCCTTTGAGGCCTGGTAGGAATTCACGTTCTGACCGAGCAACCAGATTTCTTTGGCCCCTTTGGCGACGAGGCTGCGTGCTTCGCGAATGATGCCTTCGCTTTCACGGGAAACCTCGCGACCCCGGGTAAAGGGGACGATGCAGAAGGCGCACATGTTGTTGCAGCCTTTTGTGATGGCGATGTAGGCTTTCACCCCTTCGACATGGCCGCGCTCGACCCATTCTTCGGGGATGAAGTTTTGTATCTTGCGGTCGCGGGGCATCCATTCGGTATCGCAGACCCGCTCGCCGTTTTTTACGGCATCTATCATCTCGGGAAGTTTAAAAAAATTGTCAGGACCAAAGACCATGTCCACGGCTTTTTCGCGCTTGAGGATGGTCTTGCCTTCTTGCTGGGCGACGCATCCAGCTACACCAATGATGAGGTTGGGCTCTTTTTCCTTGCGCTTGCGCAGGGTACCCAGGAGGCTGTAGACCTTGTTCTCCGGGTTGTGACGCACGGAGCAGGTATTCACGAGGACAAGGGAGGCTTCATCCGGATTATCGGTTATATCGTAGCCATCGGCTTTGAGCACTTCGACCATGCGATAGCTGTCGTGTTCGTTCATCTGGCACCCGTAGGTGCGTATAAAGGCTTTATCGGCCATGGGTTAGGGCCCCGATTGGGTTGTAAGTAGTTCGTCTGAAAGCACTTGTCCAAGCGGGGAAGTATAGCACTTTTCTTGAATTGGGGTCAAAGTGCGTCGGGGGGAGTTGTACTATCCGTCTTCCTGTCCATTGTGTATTGATAGAGATGAATCCCGTCCCATTGCCCGGCTTGGGTCTGGGTGAAAGTTTGCGGGATTTCGGCCAGGAATGCATTTGCGTCAAGGTGAAAACCCAAAGGCAGCCAAAGGCGTTTATAGGCTGGGCCGATAGTGCGCAGGTTTTGCTCAAGTGCCTTGGGTGCTTCCTGATATTCCCAGGCCACATCTTCCTGGATTACGGTGGCACCATTGGGCATCGGGTACCAGTATTTTGCAACGCGGTAGACGAGGGAGTCGTAGTAGGTGAGATAGAGGAGATCGCCTCCCTGCCAATTTTCGTGTACGTATTCAAAGGCGAGGTCGATTTCCTGGCGGGGTTCAGCGATGACGGTCTTCTTGGCCATGCGCGCTGTAGGTGGGGCAATCAGGAGCAGGATGAGAATGGCGCCTACGGCCCATCCGCCTTTGCGTAAGTTTTGTATGAGGAAGGCTATACCGAGGCCAATAAAAATATAGAGGGCTGGGGTAAGAAACAGAATCATGCGGCCGTCGAAGGGATACAGTTTTATGAGGGATGCTGCGAAGGTGAGCAACAGGGGTGTTGTGAGCAGGCCGAAAGCAATCTTGTTGCGCGTCCAGAGGCTCCATGCGCCGATAAGACTCACAAAGATGGCGAGTCCGTTCATACGGAAACCGAGTGGCGTATAGAATATGCGGAGCAACTGGTTTTTGTAGAGTTGTACTTCGCCGAGGGATTGGGGTGGGAAGGGGAGGAATCCAAATTTCCAGCTTTGTTTCATGACGGTGTTCAGGTCTTGTCCGTGGTGGGTCGTGTCTGCCGTGAGTCCGGGACGGATAAGGATGATGTAGAGCACAATGAAGGCCCCTGCCCAGATGAAATACGGGAGGATAAGCGAGCGGATACGTTTCCAGTTTTGTGTGGCAAGGATGTGTATGCCCTGAACAAGGCCAATGCCTGCAAGGACGAAGGCACTGGGGAAGGAGGTCCAAACCGCGATAGCCCCGGCACAGGCGAAGGCTATGCTCTGTTTAAGAGTGGGGTGGGGTGATTGCTCGTAGTCGAGAGCCAAGAGTATCAATCCGATGAAAATCAGGGTATCGAGCATGTAGGGCTTGCACTCTGCACTGTAGTAAAGGTACATGCCAGCACTTGCCAGGAGTGTAATGGAGAGCAGGGTTTCCAGTGGGTTGCTGATGCGACGGAGTAGTGCATAAGCGAGTATCAGGAAGGCACATCCTGCAAGGAGGGAAGGAAAGCGCAGGGCGTATTCGTGTTCGCCAAAGATGAGGGTACAACACTTGACCAGAGAGAGGTAAAAGGGCGGGACGATTTGGAATTGGTCCAGCGGTTGAAAAAGCCCGGCAAAGCTGTGATTAAGAATGGAGGTGGCGGTATAGGATTCATCAAGCCAGAGGACACGGTAGCGCGCATAGGTAATAAGTCTGGCCAGCACTCCCAGTGCAATAATAAACCAAGCGGCATATAGCAGTCGGTTGTTTTGCGCAACGCTATGGTCATCCGGGGATCTTGTCATTGTAGTAGCGCGGGCTTTCCTGGGTAGTTTGATTATTGAATCGGATCAAAGCATATCGTGACAGAGTGGGCAACGCAAGATTCTGCTTTGTGTCTTCATTGCGCCACGATTCAGTCTTCTCTATACTGAGCGTCTATGAATATGC
>CALAXS010000301.1 GCA_937895305.1 uncultured bacterium | reverse complement strand
CATGGACACATGTCTTTTCTCATTGGCTGCTATTCGACTGCTCCCCATTCGCCCCCCCTCCCCCTAAATATGCTATGATCTCCCTTTCCTGATTTAACCTATCCGACACAGATAGCTGTGTCTCAAATGATTATTGGAGCATTCTCATGGCGAAGGGTATCACCAAGCGGGCAGAAGATTATTCGAAGTGGTATATCGATGTGGTTCAGAAGGCGGAGATGGCGGATCATTCCCCGGTAAAGGGGTGCATGATCATCCGTCCTACGGGCTATGGTATCTGGGAGAAGATTCAGCAGCATCTGGACCGCATGTTCAAGGAAACGGGTCATGTAAACGCTTATTTTCCTTTGCTCATCCCCGAGAGCTTCCTGAAGAAAGAAGCGGAGCACGTGGAAGGTTTCGCGCCGGAATGCGCTACCGTGACCCATGGTGGCGGCAAGAAGCTGGAGGAGCCGCTGGTGATTCGCCCCACGTCGGAAACGATTATCTGGGACGCGTACCGCAACTGGATCGGGTCCTACCGTGACCTGCCGTTATTGATTAACCAGTGGGCCAATGTATGTCGCTGGGAAATGCGCACCCGCCTCTTCCTCCGTACTACCGAATTCCTGTGGCAGGAAGGCCACACGGCCCATGCCTCCCATGAAGAAGCCGAAGAAGAGACCTACAAGATGGTGCAGGTCTACAAGACCTTCGCAGAGAAATTTATGGCCATGCCCGTGCTGGTGGGTCGCAAGACCGAAGCCGAAAAATTCGCCGGGGCCTTGCATACCTATTGCATCGAGGGACTCATGCAAGACGGTAAAGCACTGCAGGCCGGCACGTCCCATCACCTGGGCCAGAATTTCGCCAAGGCCTTCGACGTGCAGTTCCAGGACAAGGACGAGCAACGCAAATATGTACATGGCAGTAGCTGGGGTGTTTCGACGCGCCTCATCGGTGGCATGATTATGACCCACAGCGACGACAATGGGCTGGTGGTACCCCCCAAGCTGTCCCCCCGTCCCGTGGTCATTGTACCCATCTATCGTAAAGACGACGAAAAAGAATTGGTCCTCAACAAGGCCAGGGAAATAACAGCAAGCTGGGATCCCCTCTTCTTTTACCTTGATGACCGGGACCAGTACAAGCCAGGCAAAAAGTTTAACGAGTGGGAGCTGAAAGGCATCCCGGTACGTATCGAGATTGGTCCGCGCGATGTGGAAAGTGGCGAAGTAATCGTGGCGCGTCGTGACACAGGCGAGAAAGTGTCCATGCCCATGGACGGTCTGCTGGAGAAATTAGAGGCCTTGCTGGACGACATCCAGGACAATCTCTTTAAAATTGCAAAGCAGCGTTTGGAAGACAACACCCACACCGTGGATTCATACGACGAGTACAAGGCGCGGGTGAAAGACGGTGGTTTCTTCCGCGTTTTCCTCGACCATGCGAATCCCAAGGTTGAAGAGCAGATGCAGACCGACACCAAGTCCACCGTGCGCTGCATCCCCTTCGATGCGCCGGAAGAAGAAGGCCCCTGCATGATTACCGGCGTACTCTGTAAAAGCCGCGTCATCGCAGCACAGTCGTACTAAACCAAACCATACTAAAAAACACCCACTGTCTATAGTGGGTGTTTTGTTTTTTTGTAATGGCACTACCTGCTAAGCGTGTTGCGCTACCAGGGATAATCCGGTGGCCACACTGGTGAAGGTGTCGCGCTGTTTGAGGCGATCTGCGCCATAGCGATCCACGAGCATCTGGCGGATGGCGGGGATGAGGCTGGTGCCCCCGGTGGTCAGTACGAGGTCGATGTCGCCGGGTTTGATTCCGGCCAGGGTTTCGGCCTCTTCGATGCTATCCAGCATAAGTTCCAGATTCTCTTCGATGATGTGTGCAAATTCTTCCCGCGCCAGGGGTTCATAAACTTCGATGAGTTCCTGCTTGATCTCAATCATGGTTTCCATATCCACGGAGAGGCGCTTCTTTGCAGCTTCCACTTCACGGGTCACGGGATACCCCAGGTTCCGCTGGATTAAACCACGGAGACGTCGAATCGCCAGGGGGTCGTCGGTGCTGCCTTCCGCAGCGATAAGCCAGTTGATGGTCTCTTCGTTACTGAGCTTGTAAAGGTTCTGCCAGTCGAGAATCTGGTTAAAGAGGTACTGGGGCATGGGCAATTGTGCGGGGCCGTATCGTGCTTGGCTACCGAAGATGGGAAAGAGTTTGGAGCGAATAATTTCTTTGTCGATGATGTCCCCTGCCACAGGCACCCCGGCCACACTGAGGATGCTGCTTTCCTGGAGCCGTTGGCCGATACCGTGGCCTCCGCCAAACTCCATGATACAAACGTCGCAGGTCCCCCCGCCGATATCCACCACCATGAGCCGCTGCTTCTTTTCTGCAACCATGGCGTATTCCACGCAGGCACCCACAGGCTCATAGAAAAAGGCGATGTCCTTGAACCCGGTCAGCGTGGCTGCACGGCGAAGACGATCTTCTGCGATATCATTCTCTTTGTCATGGGTGGAGAAGCGCACGGGGCGACCAAAAACCGCCCGTTCCACATCGTACCCCGCATGGGCATCGGCAGCAGCTTTTATAGGGGCCAGGATCAGGGCAACCAATTCTTCGATCTGGTAGTGGGTGCCGAAAACCTCGGTACCTGTAAAGCTGCTATGACGCAGCAGCGTCTTGAGGGATTGGAAGAGACGACCAGGGGAGTTGACCTCCATGATGGCCTTTGCACGGACGGCTTCCTGAATATTAGGATCCGTGGCACCGGGACGGTAGCTCTCGCTTTTGTCAGGCTCCGACGCTACATAGGCCTCGATAGCCACACCCAGATCCACTTGCTGCAAGAGAACTTCGCGGTCCACATTGCGCTCGATGAAGGCGTTGGCAGCAGCTCGACCCACGATAGGCTTGCCCTCGTTGGTGATATAGAGTAACGAGGGTAGCGAAGTGGGGCTGTCGTTGATGGCATCAAGACCTAGAACCTGGACCTGATTACCATCGGACATGGCCACACTGGAGTTTGAGGTGCCGAAATCTACGCCACAGAACCAGTTAGACACGAGAACGCTCTCCTGATGGGATACTAAACATACCATTCCA
>CALAXS010000300.1 GCA_937895305.1 uncultured bacterium | reverse complement strand
AGTGTTCTCTTCTCCGTGTTCTTATTGTTCAGCTAGCTTATATAATTACCGAATCAAGATCGGTTCAATATCAATTAACGACCCAAGCCGGGAGGGGGGCCAGCCATGCCACGCATGCGCTTGCCACCTTTACCGCCTCGCATCATCTTCTTCATCATCTTTTTCATCTTATCAAATTCTTTTATCAGGCCATTGACCTGCTGTACCGAAGTGCCACTCCCTGCCGCAATACGCTTGCGTCGACTCCCGTTGATAATGCGCGGTTTCTTGCGCTCCAACGGGGTCATGGAGTAAATCATGGCCTCTACGTACTTAATCTCGTCTTCTGCCTGGTCCATGGCGTCCGCAGGCATCATCTTGCTCATGCCGGGAATCTTGCTCATAAGGTCAGCCATATTGCCCATCTTCTTCACCTGCTGCATCTGCTTCAGGAAGTCTTCCAGGTTCATCTCGCCTTTACGCGCCTTCTTCTGGAACTTGATCGCTTCTTCCTGGTCCACCACTTCCTGGGCCTTCTCCACAAGAGAGACCACATCGCCCATGCCGAGGATTTGGTCGGCCATACGATTGGGGTGGAAGGCATCCAGCGCTTCGAGCTTTTCGCCAGTACCCACAAACTTGACCGGGCAGCCTGTAACCTCGATGAGGCTGATGGCTGCACCACCACGAGCGTCGCCATCCATCTGTGTGAGCACGACCCCGGTAAGGGGCAATACGTCATTAAACTGCTTGGCAGAGGAGACCGCGTCCTGTCCCGTCATGGCGTTGGCCACGAAGAGGATTTCTGTTGGATTCACCTGGGTTGCAATTTGACGAACTTCGTTCATCATCTGGTCGTCTACATGGAGGCGACCCGCCGTATCCAGGATAATGACATCGCAGCCGCGCATTTGCGCTTCGCCACGGGCCATAAGACAGATGTCCACCGGATTCGCATTGGTACCGAGGCTGAAGCTTTCAACACCAGCCTGCTTGGCCACCACTTCCAGCTGCTGAATAGCAGCAGGGCGGTAGACATCAGCACCCACGAGCAAGGGTTTACGTCCTGATTTCTTCAATTTTAGCGCAAGCTTGCCGCTGGTCGTGGTTTTACCCTGACCCTGCAAGCCCACCATCATGATAATTGTGGGTGCCTTGTCCGCCATTCGGAGCGGCTCATTCTTCTCACCCATGAGCTTAATCAACTCATCATGAACAATTTTAACTATCTGTTGACCCGGATGGATGCTTTCCAGCACCTTCTGGCCCTCTGCCGCCTCCAACACCTCCGCCATAAACTTTTTAACGACCTTGTAGTTTACGTCTGCTTCCAGGAGCGCCATGCGGATTTCTTGCAGACCGTCCTTCATATTCTTCTCGGTCAGGCGACCCTGACCACGAATACTCTTGAAGGCGCTGTCCAGCTTCTGGCTTAAGGACTCAAACATGATTACTACAAAGGTTCTCCGTACACCGGGTTAAATCAGTGCCGGGGTGCCGCCCGTGGGGGGCTCGGGACCGAAGTCCGGCAGGCCACGGCCCAGGGAACGAATAATTTTATCTAAATCTTCACGATTCATATCGCGATGGTGCATATCGTGACTGTGCATACCGTATTCTGGCTCGAAGTCGCGCCAGCGGTGCAGGGATACCCGACTGGATACCCGGCATTCACCTTGGTCAGGTTTCTGAAAGCCGGGGAAGGTGGTGCTTGGTACTGCTTTGGTAGCAGGCATATCCCAGGGGGCTTTATCAAAGGCGTCTTCAAAACTGGAATGGGCTACGGCAAAGATAATGCGCACGCCAGGGGTCTGACCCATGATGCGGTAAACCGCTTTCTCTACAGCACTTGCGGCATCTTCACGCTTGAGTATATCGCCAAGATTTACATGAGCAATAAGCTGGGCTGCGAAGGTTTCAAAGTCGCGATCATGGACTTCCACCAGTGCGAGGACCTTGCGTAACGCTTCCAGTGCTTCACGCACTACGCCCATAGTGAGGGGTTGCGTCCCGTGAAGGGGCGCAAGAGCGTTTTTAATCTTGTCTTGTAGTCCGGTGAGCATAGCTTCTCTGTCGTTAACTTCGGTAAATCAATAATACGCGCGAATGGGGCACGATAGGCCCACGCGTAGAAGCGGAATAATACCATATAGACGAAACCCGGTTCAAGGCTTTATCGGTAGGGATTTTACGGCCCTTCGAGGGCTAAATATCGGGGAATTGAGCGAAACAGGTACAATGTCTTTAAATGGGGGCTGTGCTAGACTATACTTTTCAT
>CALAXS010000299.1 GCA_937895305.1 uncultured bacterium | reverse complement strand
TGCTCGTACCGAATAATAATGTATGGAACGATGTGATTGTGAACGCAACCGGGGTGAGTGAACGGCGTGTCGATATGGTTTTCGGCATTGGATACGGCGATGATATGGATGCAGCACAGGCAGTGCTGGAGCGCATCGTGGAAGAACATCCCATGACCCTGAGTCATCCCGAGCCTGTCATTAAAGTACACGAACTTGCCGACTCCTCGGTAAATTACATTTGTCGTCCCTGGGTGAAAACCGATGACTACTGGGATGTGTACTGGGATATTACGCGCAAGGTAAAAGAAGAATTCGACCGTGAAGGCATAAGCATCCCCTTCCCGCAACAGGACGTACACATGCATCAGGTAAACCCCGAAGTATAATTGTTTAAGTTGGTGGTGTAGCGCGGGGACTTGCGTTACACTGCTGTTATGTTCGCACAAGTCAATATAACGCTGGGTGTATCTGCCGTAAGTATTCTGATCATGATGCTTCTGGTGTGGCTGGGTAGTCTCTACTACCGCGACGCGAGTCTTGTGGATCGCTTCTGGGGTCTGGGCTTTATTGTAAGCAGTGTTTCCGTTGCCTACTTTACAGGCGCCACACACTGGTCACAGCAACTCCTCCTGATTATGGTGCTCCTATGGGGGCTGCGTCTATCCATTTATCTCACCCAACGCAATTGGGGAGGTGGTGAAGATCATCGCTATGTTGCAATGCGTAAGCGCTGGGGCGCGGCCTTTACCTGGAAGAGCCTTTATATAGTGTATGGTTTCCAGACCCTGTTGCTTTGGCTCGTGGTCATGCCTGTTAGCTTCGCTTTGGTGGATATGCCTCCGAACAGTCTGCACTGGACACAGGTGCTGGGCTTCATGATGTGGTTCGCAGGATTCTACTTTGAACTCACTGCAGACACGCAACTCACCCGCTTCAAAGCTGACCCAGCGAACAAGGGAAAAGTGATGCGATCAGGGCTGTGGCGGTATACTCGCCATCCCAATTACTTTGGTGAAGCATTACTGTGGTGGGGCGTGTATCTCTTTGTCTGCACAGGTGACCTTGCCCGCTGGACTATGCTGAGTCCTGCGTTAATGCACTTCTTACTGGTTCGTGTTTCAGGAGTGCCCCTCACCGAGAAACGTCTCCAGCATACCCGTCCTGAATATGCGGATTATGTATCGCAAACCAGTGCTTTCATCCCTCGACCTCCAAAGGGCTGAACGGTTTTAACAGCAGGGGCTGTTATGATAGGTTGGATTACGAACCAGGCTCAGCACCAAGGGAATAGACCATGTTAAAACGTATTCTGACCACGGCTGTATTATTTACCTTCATATCGGCGACAAGTTACGGAGCAACCTTCTATGTCTCCAAGCTGGGAAACGATAGCGACGGTCAAACCTGGACCACGGCTTTTCGCACCATTCAGAAGGCGCTGGATGCCGTGCCCGAAGGCGGTGGAAACCAGGTTATCATCCGGCCCGACACCTACATGGAATCCATGCTCTCGCCGTCGCAACGTGGTGCGAAGGGCGCCTACAACGAACTCATAGGCGATGTAAACAACCAACACGGCGGTGGGCGAACAGGCTGGGTTGTCATTGATTCTGGTGACCCGAAAAAAGGCTTCAAGAGTTACGACTGGCACGGTACTATGCGGTCTAATGAGCAGGGCTGGTCCAAAGAACACACCGACGAGACCTTTTCCGCCGTTATCTGGGACCGCTGGAAATTGAGCGGGCTGTATACCACCGGGGCCGATGCAGGGTTGTTCTGGGACAACACGGATCAGGTGGAACCCTTTACCGTGGTGGTGGAAGATTGCGTGGGCATAGGGCGTGCCTTTGGCGGGGGCGTCGCCAGTTGCCTCTCCCGTGACGACGAACCCATCACTTTTCGCAGGTGCTACCTCGCAGCACTGGACTGGTGGGGCGATACCGCAGGGGCCTATGTACGGGTAGAAAACAAGACTATACCCACACAGCCCGACATCGTGTTTGAGGACTGCATCATGGTGAGTCCCCAGTGCGCGGTGAAGGCGGGGAACTTCGGCTTTGATACGAGCATGCGCATCAAGCTCAAGGGCTGTTCACTCATCGCGTTGAATTTTTCGCAACCCCAGGGCACGCCCATCGACGGCATCATACAAAGCGTGGAACAGGGCAAGCTCCTCCATGTGGATCTCGAAGACACTACCATGATGGGGTACAAGGTTTTTGGCGTGCGGGTGAACAAGGAGACCGCCAAGGACATCCAGTACACCGTCAAAGGGAACGTGCAGGCCTATGTGCAGTATCAGCAGGACGTGCCCAAGGACATCTATAGACTCCAACAATGGCCCGTGGACGTGTATGCAAAAATCGCCCCACCCGAAAAAACCGCACAACACTTCGGTGTTGAATCTTCGCTCGTTCGCAAGAACATGTGTGAAGTGTCCGCTTTTATTTGGGAAGGTCGCCTGGTCCACATGTTTTGCGTACGTCCATCCCGTGGCGGCACCGTGGAAGATTATTACCTTGAACTGGTGGATGCTGAAAGCAAAGAAGTACTGGGCACCTTTGCAGAAGGTTA
>CALAXS010000298.1 GCA_937895305.1 uncultured bacterium | reverse complement strand
ATAGACAGACGGGTAAGTCGGAGAAGGGTTCCAAGTCCAAAGGAAACATGATTTCCGTCCAGTGGGCACTGGAACAATTCGACGCTGATATTTTGCGCTACTACCTCTGCGCTATCGCACCCGAATCGAAAGACGCCGATTTCGACTGGGACGAATTCATGCACCGCTACAACGGTGAACTGTGCAACGTGGTCGGTAACTTTGTGCACCGTTCCCTCACCATGACCGTAAAGAATTTCGACAATCAAGTACCCGAGCCTGCTACATTGGACGCGGAAGATCAGGCCATGCTCGCAGCCATTCCCGCGCAGGTCGATGCCATCGCTGAAGCACTCGAAGGGTTCCGCTTCCGTCAGGCCATGGAACGGTTCATCGATTTCGGGCGCAAGGCCAACGTGTATTTCGACACCAAAGAGCCCTGGGTCACCCGCAAGACCGACATGGAACGTACCGCCACCACACTCTACGTCTGTTGTCAGGTCGTGAAGGGCCTCTGTGTAACCATGGCCCCCTTCCTGCCCACAGGCGCTGCCCGACTCGCAGAAATCCTTGAAATCGAACTGAGCACAGGTGGCCCCGACGGCGGTGAAGACCACTGGAATTCCGCGAAGGAATTACTCCCCGTCGGTACAGCCCTGCAAACGCCCCAGGTCCTTTTTCCCAAGATTGACCCCGACCGCATTGCAGAACTCGCCGAGGCCCACGAAAAAGGTGAGGCCTTTTAATGTCAGCCCCCGCATCGGGTATGCGGTCAACCCTCTGGCTCTGCTACGCCGCCATGATGTGCCTCGCCCTGAGTACCAATCTGCCCCCCGTATTTCTCACCACCTTCGACGAAACCTTTGGCGGGGTGCAGGGCCTCTCCGAAGAAGCCCTGGGCCGTATCCCGGGCATGCTCTTTTTCACGATGATTTTCGGTATCCTCCTCGCGGGACCCCTGGCCGATCGCTTCGGCCTCAAACGCTTCACTCTCCTCGGTCTCGCCTTCGTCGCTACAGGCATTGGGATTACCGCTACCGCCCAGACCTTTCTACAGCTCCTCGCGGCTATGACCTTCCTCGGCCTCGGCGTGGGTACCCTCGAAGTCGTCCTTAGCCCCATTGTGGCCCACCTTGTCCCCCACGAACGCGCCTCGGCCCTCAACAAACTCCACTTCTTCTACTGTGCCGGGGCCGTCCTCGCGGTAGCCCTCGGCAGTCTCTGCCATTACTACACCATCCCCTGGCGTATGGTTCTCGGGGTTATCCTTTTCTTTCCCGTCGCCGTACTCCTCGCCTTCGCATGGTCGCCCATACCCTCCCCACACAAAGACGAACGTGGGGGAGAGGCCCCGCCCCCAAGACATACAGGTCCCACCATCTACCTCAGTGCCTTTTTTATACTCAGCCTCTTCACCATCGCCCTGTCCGGGGCCACCGAAGTCGGCATGGCCCAATGGCTCCCCACCTACGCAGAGCGTGACCTGGCCATGAACAAGGTCGGTGGCAGCATGGCCCTCGGCATCTTCTCCATCCTCATGGGCCTCGGTCGCGTCATCACCGCACGTATCCTGAAATACATCGCCCCCGAAACCGTCATGATAGTTTCCTGCGCCCTCGCAGCCCTCGCCTACCTCCTCGGCGCAACCCTTCCCTGGCCCCACGCAGCCCTCATCGCCTGTGTGTCCATCGGCCTCTTCTCCGCATGTCTCTGGCCCACCACCCTCGCACTCGCAGCCAATCGATTCCCCAACGGCGGCTCCACCATGTACGGCCTCCTCGCAGCAGCCGGGAACGTGGGCTGTATGCTCATGCCCTGGCTCATCGGATTCATTGCCACCCAGGTCGATCTCAGTCTCGGTCTCGCCATCAACGCACTATCCCCACTCCTCCTCATTGGTGTACTATTCTGGCTCAGGAGTCACCGACAGCCCCATGCACATCACGAACTCTGAAAAATACAAGCAATATCACAGCGATTCAGGCTTTACCCTCCTCTCCGTCGAATTCTGGCTACACGTCCTCCTCTTCGGTAGCATAGGCGCCATTACCTGGGCCATTCGCGGTACCAACGGCTGGGGCGGCATCGACGGCACCATCCTTCCCGGTATGGCCTGGGGCATCCTCTGGTACTACTGCTGCAAACGCAAAGGCGTCTCTGTCGGCGGGCTTCCCCTCTGGCTCGGTCTCGGCATCGCAATTGGCGGCGAATGGGGCTACGGTCAATACGTCTCCTGGATTCGCGGCATGTTTCAGGTTGCCGAAGGCAGCATCGACGTGAATCCAATACTCGGCTGGACCTGGTTCTTCATCTGCGGCATCGCCTGGGGCGCACCCGGTGCCGTCGCCCTCGGTTGGGCCCTCAGTCTCAGCCACAGTTGGCGCAACAAGGAAAGCGGTCCCTTACCCATCTTGATGATGCGCTGGAGTCTACGGATTATTATCCCCATCGCTTTTGGATACCTCGGCTACTACCTCATCCAATGGTGCCCCCAATACTTCTTCCCCCACTACGACACCGGCATCTACAACGTAATCCCCCTCGACGATAATCAAGACCGTACCATCTTCACCAACACCCAGAACTTCGTTGTCGTTATGTGGTTTCTGGGAGCATTCCTCGTCGCTCTCGCCCAACGCGATAAAGCCACCCTCATGTCCTGCATTGTCATCGGTTTTGGATTCGGTTTCGGCTTCGCCCTCTCCGCACTTTGGTGCATGGGCTACGTATACGCCCCCGCCTACATCGACTGGTGGAAGATGTGGGAAATCCAGGCAGGCTTCAACCTCGGCTTCCTCTACGTCGTTATCCTCTACTGGGCACTGAAACACGCCCCGGAAAAATCAACGCAAGCAACACCGCCCACCTGGGACCGTATCGCCATCCTGCTCACCACCTTCCTCTTTTGGGGTACTGCACTCTGGGGCGTATCCGTCACCGCTGCCGGACTCCTCGAACTCATCAACGCCGAAACCAACCAATACGCCTGGCCCACACCACGAAAATGGATCTTCGCCATCACCATGGTCCCCCTCCTCATGCTCATGCTGCGCGAAATACTACGCCTCCGCAACGGCTGGCAATCCAACCACACCCTCCGCACCCAACGCATGTCCATGCTCATCGTCGGGACCACCGCCATCGGTGCCATCTCCATCTGGCCCACCGAAATCGGCGTGCTCTACGCACTCCTCTGCTGCACCGCCCTCTACGCACTCAACACCCTGAACACACACTGGGACCGGAAAGACAGGGGATAAGAACTCCTTTCACCACAAAGGGCACAAAGAACACAAAGGGGGAGGGGTGGGGTGGTAAATATGTCAGTCAATCAAAGGCCCCATTTCCTGAAATGCACTGGGCTTAGAGATATTTAGTACTATTCCCGTTTCTAAACCAAACAGGCTATCGTCATCAAAAACTTGCGAAATATAGTATTCGAAATCATCGGTGTTTTTCTCATAGTGATAAATCCTTCTCTTCATTTGAGAGGCGGAACCTCTACACCCAAACCCAAGAGGCGAACT
>CALAXS010000297.1 GCA_937895305.1 uncultured bacterium | reverse complement strand
ATTGTAACCCCATCATCATACTTATAAATAAAGTCAACACCACAATCACCCGATCCATCTACCAAACATTCTTCAACCTCATCATCATCTTCCGGAACGATAGCTGGGTATAGTTCACGTAGGATTTCATTTACAAAAAAACGTGTAACATGTTTGGATTGTTCAAGCGTCGACAGATCTCCAAACGGTGCATCATGAGTGTTTTCTACGTGCTCATATAGCTGCGTTCGGAATGTGCGTTTTTTTGGTGGCATTGTATTTACTCCTAAGTACAATTTCGTCAATTACTTGATGGTATTGGAAGAATAGAGCAAAATCAATAAACATCAAGCTCCATTGCCATCAATCACCACTTTAAATCGATGCCACTTTGGATAAAATTAAGAAGCAGAGACGATTGCTGGATTATGGCAGGGCCCCAAAAAACTACCTAAAAAGCGCTCCAGAGTGCGTCTTTGACGACGTCCGGGCGTTGAGCGATGACGGTGAGGTAGGCTTTGGCGGCGCCTTCGGGGGTGCGGATGCCGGTCTCCCATTTTTTCAGGCTATGCAGGGAGAGGCCGTAGGTCTCGGCGAAGGCCGCCTGGGTAAGGCCTGTTTTTGCGCGTATCTTTTTTTATTGCTCAGTAGCACACAGGTGCATCAATGTTGCATGGTCAACATTTCTCGCTTCTTTAGGCACCATAGATGTCACCCCCGCGAACGCGCGGGGATCCAAGTACGTCATCAGGGCATCGTTGCAGGGTTTGCCTGGATTCCCGTTTTCACAGTTAGGGAATGACGGTGTGTGTGTAGCTTTTGGGTATTGTGCCTATGTTGTCGGCAACATTTTTGGTATCTATAATTTCTGTACCATCCAGTATAGATATTGTGTATGAAGACTGGATAAAGATGTACCCGCGCCTTGCCCTGAATCCCCAATGTCTTGTATCCTGTTGTTTTGGTGCAGCTTAGGGAGAAATTCATTTCATGGCGTGTGAAGCGACAGCGTATGCCCGTGCCGGGTTGGTGGGTAATCCGTCAGACGGGTATTTCGGGAAGACCTTGTCTTTTGTGATTCGGGATTATGCGGCGAAGGTGAGTCTGTATGAGAGTCAAGAGATGGAGTTGGTGCCGAGTATCCAGGACCGTTCCAAGTACAATTCCATTCGCGAGATGTCGGACGACGTGATTGCCAACGGGTACTATGGCGGTATCCGCCTCATGAAGGCCTCTATCCGCAAGTTCCTGTTGTATTGCGATGCCCATGACATCACCCTGGAGGACAAGAATTTTTCGATTCGTTATCGGAGTACGATTCCGCGGCGCCTGGGGATGGCGGGGTCGAGTGCCCTCATCACAGCGACCATGCGCTGCCTCATCGAATTTTATGATATTCATATTGATAAACCGCAACTGGCGAATCTTATCCTGAGTGTGGAGACGGAGGAGCTGGGCATTGGTGCGGGGCTACAGGACCGGGTTATTCAGGTCTATGAGGGGGCGGTGTTCATGGATTTTGAGCAGTCCCTGATGCTCAACCGGGGCTATGGTGAATATGAGGAGTTGGACACGAGTCTGTTGCCCAACCTTTTCGTGGCCTATTTCACGGATCTTGGTGAAGGCTCCGAGGTCTTTCACAATAACGTGCGTCAACGTTGGGATGCGGGCGACCCGGAAATTATCCAGGCCATGAAGGATTTCGCGGGCTATGCGCAGGAGGCGCGTGACCTCATTGTAGCGGGGCGGGGCCAGGAAATCGGCCCGTTGCTGGATGCGAATTTCAATCGTCGTGCTTCCATCTTTCCACTGGATCCGCGCAATGTGGATATGGTGGAGCGTGCGCGGGCGGTGGGGTGTCCTGCGAAGTTCTCGGGTTCCGGTGGCGCCATCGTGGGCACCTACGAAGATGAAGCACAGTATGAGAAGCTGGAAGCAATTATGCAGGTAGCGCGAATCGCAGTGTTCAAACCGACCATCGAGGGCTAAAGCATTATGGGTAAACTTTACGTTATTGCAACGCCCATCGGAAACATGGAAGACCTGAGCTATCGTGCGGCGCGTATCCTGACTGAAGTGGATGCCCTGGCCTGTGAAGATACCCGGCAGACATCGCGCATCTTTCAGCGCTATGAATTAGCGAAGCCGCGTACGACCTTCTCCTACCATGACCATAACGAAGAAATGGCGGGGAAGCGCATCATGGGCTTGTTGGAGGCGGGCAGCACGGTGGGTATCTGTAGTGATGGGGGCTATCCGGGCATCAGTGACCCCGGTTATCGCATCATTGCAGCAGCACGGGAAGCCGACCATGAAGTCGAAGTCATTCCTGGACCCAGTGCAGTACCTACTGCGTTGGTCGCGTCCGGGTTAAGCACTTCGTCGTATACCTTCAAGGGATTCCCGCCACGCAAGTCGGGACAGCGTCAACGTTTTCTGGAGCCGGAGAAGGATCTTCCCCACACCATCATCTGTTTCGAGTCACCCTTTCGTATCGGCAAGTTCCTGGCTGATGCCCATGTGGTTCTGGGCAATCGCCTGTCAGCGGTGTGTATCGAACTGACGAAGAAGTTTGAGCGTGTACACAGGGGATACCTGGAAGATTTGGCCGAAGAGTTCAGGGGCAAGAAGGTGAAGGGTGAAATCACGGTGGTCTTTTCTGGGAACCATCCGAAGTTTATGAAGCCGGAAGAGGACAAAGAGGAAGCACAGTAAACCCCTACCAACCTTCTTCACCGATGAGCGGCACAAAAACGCAATTAATGCTTTGGTGTTGCTCAAAGGCGTTTCCACAACGAATGATGCGGGTGAGTTGTTGTGCCTTGCGATCGCCTGTGGGACAAATGAGTCTGCCTTGTTGACCCAGTTGTTTTTTTAGGGCCTTGGGAATGGCAGGGCTGGCGGCGGTTACGATGATGGCATCGTAGGGCGCGGCATCTTCCCAACCCAGTGTCCCGTCGCCCACATGCACCTGCACATTGAGAAAGCCCAGATCGTGAAGACGTTGTTGCGCTTGCAGGGCCAGTTCAGCATGCCGCTCTATGGTGATGACTTCATTCACCAACTCGGAGAGTATCGCACTCTGGTACCCTGACCCGGTACCAATCTCCAGCACACGATCCTCTGGACGCAATTCCAGTAGCTGCGTCATAAGGGCCACCATGAAAGGTTGTGAAATCGTCTGGCGACACCCTATGCCTAAAGGATGGTCTTCATAGGCTTCCTCCACCAGATCCGCCGGAAGAAAACAATGGCGGGGGACCGTGCGCATGGCAGCGAGGACACGTTCATCCTGAATACCACGCGCCTCAATCTGCGAGCGCACCATCACGTCACGCTGTTTTTGAAATTGGGCCTCATCCATGGTGTGGACCCTCGTTTAGTACTTCAGTACCACCAGGCGCACAAACCATACGCCGACAATTGCAATTGCAGGGGACAGGTCTACAGGCCCCAAATCGGGCATAAGCTGTCGCACCAGTTTGATTAAGGGATCGGTGATACGGGGAATCCAACTCAATTTTTTATTGTGCAAATCCAACTCAATAAAAGGAGCAACCCAACGCAAGGTCAGGGCAAGCATGTAGAGGGTGAGGACACTACCTATGATCCGTTGGTGGATCTCAATATCAAGACTAACCTGCATTCAGAAACCTGTAAAATTGGCCAATGCTATTGGCGATGTGGGTATTAAAAGTAACGCATTAACTCTCGCTGCCATTATACACGCTTTCACCACAGCAATGGGGAATACCGATATCTGCCACAGTCAATCGTCCAACATACTTTTGTGCTACGGCCGCAACCAGCCCGTGTTTCTTGAACTGAAAGGTCACCGTCGTGTTGGCCGTCACGCATACGCCGCAAATTTCGCCTGTGTCTGCATTCAGGCCTGAGGGTAAATCAACCGCTACCGTTTCCACTGCGGGCCAGGCTTCAATTGCAGCACGAGACACCCCACGAACTTCACCGCGTATGCCTGTACCGAGTACCGCATCCACCAGGACCGCACAAGAGGCCAATTCAGCTACTGCTTCGCGAGTGGTGGTCTCATCCGTAACAACCTGCACTTTCCCGCCCAGATGCTGGTAAGCATCCAGGAAAACTTTCGCATCTCCCACAATGTCGTCTGGTGCTGTCAGCAACACCACCTTCACTGCACGCCCCGCCAGCAAAGCAAGCCGTGCCACCACATAGCCATCACCGCCATTGTTACCTTTTCCACAAACCACACCAACAGACCCTGGACCCAGTTCGTTGTATACCGCCATGCCCGCGTTATTCATGAGCACAGCGCCGGGAATCCCGACCTCTTCGATACAGCGACGATCCGCTTCGCGCATTTGTGCAGCCGTCAAAATGATTTCGTCCATACCCATATCCTACACGTGGTACATGGGGGGCTCTGGAATCAGCTTGCCGGGATTCAGCACCCCTTCTGGATCCAGTTCCACTTTCAGGTTACGCAGCATAGCGACCCCCAACAGCCCCTTTTCCTCATTCACCCAGGGCAGATGATCGGTACCAACCCCGTGGTGGTGACTGATGGTACCACCCGATTCGAGGATAGCCTCGGTGGCTGCTGTTTTCACCGCCATCCATTGCGTTATGGGGTCTGTTAAATCACGGAGAAATGCATAGGTAAAGTATAAACTCGCACCATCTGCATAGGAATGACTAACGTGGGCCATGACAATAGCCTTGGCCCCCTCCACTGCGGCGTGCGTATCCAGTGCCCCTTGTATAGCTAGTGA
>CALAXS010000296.1 GCA_937895305.1 uncultured bacterium | reverse complement strand
AACTCTCTGGCCCATACAGTGCCTTCTCCTGCGAGGGAGAAGACCATTGCAGCGGATTCACTGACCAGACGCCAGCCGTCCCAGCGGGAAGGGTCGCGAGGGTGGGGTGAATGTGCATTGAACCAGTTTGGGGTTTCAAAATTAAGGAAGGCGATGCGAGCGCCTTTTGATTTGGCGAAGTCTACAGCGTTTTGGTAGTAGGCCCCTTTGCTGTCGCCGTGGGGTACGACCACCAGCACGTCGCAGGGAATATCGGGTAGTGGGCAGGGTTCTTTTTCCATGATACGACACAGGTAGGTCTTGATTTTATCGTGGGCTGGAAATAGTTCCTTGTCCTCAAAATCTTTTGCGATGGGGGGAATGTTGGTGGTGATAATGGAAACATCCCAGCCCATTTCTGCTGCAGCTTCGGCGACCATCCAGGAGTGATAACGGCCGCCGGAGAAGCCCAACTTTGGATTCATGACATAGAAAACAACGCGGCCCACTTCGTGTGCGGTGGGTGCCCACGATGTAGATGCTGTTCTCGCTTCTGGCATTGCTTTACTCGCTCTCATTTTGCAGATGCGTTTTCCAATAGGTGAAGAGATCCTGCATAAGCACCTCAAACGATTTCATGGGCTGCCAATCGGTACTGGTCTTCAGCTTTTCGTAGCTTCCCCTGATTTCAGGGATTTCAGCGTGACGAAAGCAGTCCGGGTCAATTTCAATGTGTACGTCAACTTCGAGCATGCCGCGCAGTAGGGTAATGGCCTCCATGAGGGTGGTGGCCTTGCCGGAACAGACATTGTACGCTTCACCGGGTGTCCCGTGGAGTGCAGCGAATTCATAGGCCCGTATGACGTCCTCTACATGAGAAAAGTCACGCGCAACATCCAGGTTGCCCACATGAAGTACAGGTTCACGTTGGCCCAGAGCAATTTCCGCCATCTGCCGCGCAAAGCTGGAGAGTACAAAGCGGTCTGTTTGTCCAGGGCCCGAATGGTTGTAGGGCCGCATGCGGATAATATCCAGGCTGCCCTGTTTGGATACATGAGCGCAGTATTGATCGGCCGCCGCTTTAGAAATGGCATAGGGGTTTTGTGGGTTCAGGGGGTGGGCTTCGTCCTGAGGCAAGTAGGTCGGTGGGCCATAGCTCTCTGAACTGCCGATGAATATAAGCCGTGCCTGGTGGCACGTTTCTATCATGGCGCGGCTAAGGTTGACCGTGCCGCCCATATTGATTTCAAAGGTCGTATTGGGATCATTCAGGGAGTCGGGTACAAAGGTGATTGCAGCCAGATGAAAGACATGGGTGATTGGGCCTGCCCAATGGAGCAGTGCTTTCAAATCCTCAAAGTTGCGCAATTCGCACTGCTGGAAGCGGGCATCGTCTTCACCTGCGACATCGGTGCCACAGACTTCCCATCCCTGACGTTCCAGGTGGCTGGAGAGTTGCTGGCCAACAAAGCCACGAACACCAGTAATGAGGGCCTTCTTTTTTTCCATTTTTCCTTCGTTCCCTATGCGCTGCGTCACATCGAATTCAGCATGGGACTTTATCGTGTTATTAGCAAATCCCGTAACTTGGGGTTTGGTTTTATTGGCGGCCCCTATCGAGTAGCATTATTTGCTTCCTGACCATTTTGATAGGGCAATGCCCTGCTCGGTAGCCCAATGCGATGTGACCTCGAAGCGACTTTGCACTTCGGGACCCGGTGCATTGTTTTCGGTGATGATATAGATGGGGCTGCATCCCATAGCGTTCGCAATCTGGATGCTTTGTTGGGTTGTGCCGGAGCACGTGCTACGTACTTTTTCGTCTATGGGACACAGATTGGGGCTTTGAAAGAGGGGTAAAAATTCAAAGGGTATGAATTTTATAGTATGTGCTGCAAGGGCGTCCTGATATTCCAGGGCATGCTCTTCGATTTGGGCCTGGTTGGTGGCAACCCAGTAGTTTAGTGTGTCCCCCAGCACTTTGATGGCCCCTTTGCCGGGAGCGGCACACAGGGCGATTTCGCTATGCAGGAATTCGAGTTTGGCTGGATCAATTCCGTTGATATCTTCTATCACATACCCGGGCTTTCCCGCGTGGATTCCCTGAAAGGATTCCGGGTGGTGGGGTAACCAGAACTGTTGTGCGCCTGCAAAACTCAGCAGAGTAAATTGCCGAAAGCCTGCATGCCAGAGTCCCTGAAACAGGTGGTATTGGGGTGCCAGATTGGGCATCCCGTTATCCGGAGTGGTCTTAAGTGCCTTGTGGGCTTCCATGCTAGGAATCACCATGGCATTAAGTAATTTCAGGGCATGCACTTTCTCGGTCAGTGCAGTATCTTTGCGGCCTTTTTGTGCTTCAACGGAAACGGGCACCAGGGTCTTGATCTGCCTGAATCGGGTTGAGAGTGCTTTGGCTTCGTCCAGGAGGGTGGCATCGGCAAAGAGGGCCACATAAGCATCGGAGCTTAGACGGCGCAACCAGCGCTCGACGAGTTCGGCCATGCCTTCCCCCAGGTAAACTGCGTGGTGGGAGAGCGGGAATGGGCGCGTGCCCCAATCGAAGCCCACGGAGAGATCGGTCATAGCGAGGGGATCTCTGTGGATGGCCACTTTTATCTCAGGCTCTTTTGGAGCTACGATGATGGGTGC
>CALAXS010000295.1 GCA_937895305.1 uncultured bacterium | reverse complement strand
CAAAATATTTCTCTTCATGAATTCCGTGTATGGGTATACTTAGTTCACCATTTTTACTTTTCAATGCACACTTACATAATATTTGAAGCATGCTGACTTCCACTTTGTCCATGTTTTTTAAATATTCTAATGTGCGTAGGGAGTATTTGTTATGGGCATTGGCCTGGTCTGCCAAAATGCGTGCCCATATCTTTTGGGCATCACCATCAGAAATGTTTCGACAATTACTAAAAAAACCTGCTATCCAGTCATCTTTCATTTCTTCAGGAGTGGCACTAGTCTCTAAGTAAGGAATGGTTTTGCGAACAATACTTTCCATGTTGGCCTGGTAGCGAATTTCTTCCAGATTGCGACGGTGAGTAGCCCGTTGTTGTAGGTCCATGGCCTGTAATTCAGACTCAGTTTTAACGATTAAAGCTTCGGCCTCTGCTTTTGCTACACGTCTGATTTGTTTGGGTTTAAAGCACCCGCCAATAAAATCTGAAGTTTTTTCAATAAGTGCCGTAGTTGGTTTTTCAAATCCAGCCAAATTGCCTATTAGAGGCTCCTCACTCATAAGCAAACTCCTATTAGTCTTCCCTTGTCCGCCCATCCCTCCCCCGACTAATACGCCCTGCGCATAGTCGTTGATGGAATCCCCATTTGCTCGCGGTATTTCGTTACGGTGCGTCGTGCACAATTGATTCCCTGCTCTTTCAAGGCATTGGCGATCTTCTGATCACTCAAGGGCTTCGCCTTACTCTCCCCCTCCACAATCTTTTGAATCAGGGCCTGTACACTTTTCGACGACTGATCCTCGCCCCCATCCTTCTTTAATCCGGGCGAGAAGAAATACTTCAGCTCAAAGAGGCCCTGCGGTGTCTGGATGTACTTACCGCGTGTGGTTCGTGCCACGGTAGACTCATGGACACCTATTTCATCTGCGATGACTTGCAGGGTTAACGGGCGTATATGCTCCACCCCCTTACGCAAGAATTCCTCCTGAAAAGCACAGATGGCCTGGGACACTTTCAATATGGTCTGTTGACGTTGTTCAATATTCCGCGTCAACCACTTCGCCGATTCCAGTTTCTGCCGGATATACGCTTTATCATCCGACGATACCCGGTTTTCCTTACGCATCTTTTTGTTCAACGCAGAATTTACCTGCAAATTGGGTACCTGTTCACTCGTCAGTCGAACAATGAATTCATCATCCACCTTCTCTACCATCACTTCAGGCGTAATATACTGGGGCGGCGAAGTACTGAACTCATGGCCCGGCCACGGATTCAGCGTGGACAGAATATTTTTCAACTCCTCCACCCGCTCCGGCTTAATGCCCATTTCCTTGGCAATCTGCGGGATCTGCCGCAGGGTTAAAGCCTCAAAATGATCCCGCACCAAAATCTTTAGTGCTTCTTCATTGGGATACTCTGCCTCAATCTGCATGAGCAGGCAATCCACCACGTTCCGTGCACCAATCCCGGTAGGCTCAAACTGCCGGATGTGCGCCAGGACATCGTCCACCACTTCAACAGGCAGGTCCAGCTCCGCTGCTATCTCTGCTGTATCCCCGGTAAAATACCCTTTATCATCGATATCGCCAATAATTATGCGCTCACCAATCGCAATACCCACATCATCCCCGGCAATCAAATGGAGCTGCGTCAACAGGTGCGCCGACAAAGATTCTTCCTTGGTGATACTATTTTCATAATAATCACGACGCGCATCCATATCCCGATTACGACTTAAATCCTGTCCCTCACGCCATTTATCAGCATAGGCATCCAGATCCCAGGCCTCTTCAAAGGAACTGTCCTCCTCCGTCTTCGCACCCTGATCATCAGCCTTTGGCTCTGGGGGCTCCTCCTGACGCTGCTCCTGCTCCAAAAAGGGATTCGTCTCCAACTCCTGTAGCACATGCTGTTCCAGTTCCATGCTGGACAACTGTAAAACCTGTAGCGCCTGCTGCATTTTTTGCGTCAGCACCAAGCTCTGTCGCTGCTGGTGCGAAAGCCTATGTTCCATGTGCATCATAGTTTACATCATCTCCTTGCAATAACTGTGCCATTATAGATTTATGTACACGAAAAAGTCAATTGATACCCCTGCGGAATCCCTGCTATACTCCCTTCAATTTAAAGCACTTACAACTATTCGGGCAGGACAAGCAACATGCTCAGATTCACACTCCTTGGTAGCGGCAGCAGCGGCAATGCCATCCTCATCGAGACCGAATCCAAAAAGATATTAATTGACAATGGTTTAAGCTTTAAAAAGCTGTCTGAGCGGGCAAAAGCGGTCGGGACCTCGATTGAGGATCTCGATGCTGTTTTCATCACCCACGAACATACTGACCATGTTGCCGGTATCGGCGTACTCACCCGGAAACTCCCTATCCCCATCTACATTACCCCCGCCACAATGGCTGCGCTCCCCAAAACCGTTGGTATCGTAGAACCAATTCGCTTCTTCGAATCCGGCGAAACGGTCCAACTTGGCGATCTCCTCATACACAGCTTCAGCATATCCCACGATGCTGCAGACCCCGTCGGATTCACTGTCTCTCACAAAGGACTCAAGCTAGGCTTCGCCACCGACATGGGCCATTGCTCCCAGCTCGTCCGAACCCGTCTCGCCGGATGCCACGCCCTGCTCCTCGAAGCGAACTACTGTCCAGAAATGCTCCGACTCGGCGACTATCCGCCTGTAATTCAACAGCGCATCCGCAGTCGCAGCGGACACCTTTCCAACCAGGACATGGCCTCCCTCCTCAGCGAAATCCAGCACGACGCGCTCCAACGCGTTGTCCTCGTTCACATCAGCGAAAACAACAACCACCCGGACAAAGTACTACAAATGGCCAAGCTGGCACTAAAGTCCTCTACAGCACAGATTCATCTCGCTACCCAGGATGGCCCGACTCCCTTCTTCGAGGTCTGTCTATGACCACCCTCCATCGTCATCATTGCAATGCACTAAACACAAGATTCGCCAGCCTCAGTCGGCTGCGCTATGCTAACCAGGAATCCATCTCACCTGTCATTGCGAGGAGCGCAGCGACGCGGCAATCTGGCTTGGCCCAGAGGACCCAATACCAACAACAGCGATCCCACCCTACCTGTCATTGCGAGGAGGCCCCGCCGACGCGGCAATCTCTTGTTCGCATAGATTCAAGCCATGACATCCACAACCAGGAACTACTGACATGAGCACCCTGGAATTCCTGCGTAGCGAATCCGCCATCCAACTGATGGAACGGGCGTCCAAAGCTGCAGGCGTTCCCCTCAGTCTTCATTTTGTTGAGCGCAATCAGGAAGGCCCGAAAATCCTGAGCTGGGGACAGTGTGAAGCCTGTGCCAACGTTGCCCAGGCCGAACTTGGCCCCAAATTCTGCCGTCAATCCCGTAGTACCGCCTCAACCATGACTATTCGACAACACCGCCCTATCGCTTTTATCTGTCACATGGGCCTTGCTGCATATTGTATTACCCCCTTTGAAAAAGAGCACTTTGTGCTCACCTTCGGTCCCTACTGCTCCAAAGAAGACGAACGCACCCTCGACTTCGATCTCCGCCAGGGCCTACAGATACTCGACGATACATATAGGGAAGAGAATCCGCTTCCTTTCTCGATCGAAGATATTCAAGTCACTACCGAGGAATCAATACCCACCATTGCGACCTGGCTCAAAGAATCCCTCAACACCTTGCGTGTGTCTGCGACACCCACCGAAGCTCCCAAGGTTGAAGACCCGCCCGCGAATAAAGGCGACGCCAAGCCACGCACCAAACAATCTACCAAAGCACCCGCACTCGCCAATGCCATCGCAACGGCACTCGCCGGCAATGACCTGCCCAAGGTCCGCACCCTGCTCCAGGGCAGCATTGCAGAAATCACCGGGCCAAAACAAAAGCGACTCAGCCTTGAAAGAGCACGAATATTGACCCTGCTGGGCCAGGTGCTCGAAACAGCAGAACAGGCTGGGTTACCCACCCAAAGTTCATGGGAAGCACTGAGTACATTTACAGAAAAAACCAAAGACAACCCGCCCCTAGAAGTCGCCATGGCTATCCTTGCTCCTATTAAGAGGAAGAGCAATCCAAAAAACAAGGCAACCACCACCTACGCTGAACTGAATGCCATACTCAAAGACCGACTTGAGGAAGGCATAACCCTGAACGAGGTCGCCACTCTCCTCAAGCAGGCACCCAGCACCATTACAAAGCGACTCCAACGTAAATTCGGCATGAGTTACTCCGACTATCTGGGCCGCCTCCGTGTAGAAAAAGCCAAAGAGCTCCTCCGTAGGACCAGACTCACTGCTACCACCATCGGTAAACGTGTAGGTGTCGCCGACCAAAGTAATTTTGCTAAAGTATTTACCAAACATGAAGGCATGAGTCCTTCTGAATATCGAAAAAGGTACAGGAAAAAACCATGAGCCAAGTTCCCGGCATTCGCGAACGCCTGCGGCAATGGTGGCTTCGTATGCGCTGCCCCACTGAATTCCTCTGTGACAACTGTATGTATGACCACGGCAGTTCCTGCATTCGCCCACAAAGGCCCAACGCCGTAAAATGCCCCGATTATAAACCCAACAGCTAATAATCAGTCTCGCGGGAAACTTGCAGTATCCCGTTTTTTCCCATACACTTACCCATTAAGCATCTACCAGGAGAACCTCCATGAACGTACAACGCCCCCTCTTTAATCGCCACTTTAGGCACGCTGCCACTGTAACGCTGCTCACCCTTGCGGTGCTATTTCAGGGCTGCGGAAGTGATGAACCTGTTACCGAAGCACCTGCTACACCGGATACGCCTGAAGTCACAACACCTGCGGAAACTCCCCAGGCCAAGGTGAGCACCCAAACCCTGCTTTCCTACACACCCGCCGAAGCACAAATCGCCATGGTCCTCCCCAATGTTGACCAGGTCTTTGACCGCGTTACCACCATCTACAAACGCATTGAAGACGCTGAAGTCGTTGATGAGCGCATCGAAAAGGCCCTCTCCGAACTCGCTGTCGAAATTGGTGCACTGGAAGCAGAAACACTCAGTGAAATTTTCGCCGCGAAAGGCATCGCAGCGGACATGCCCGTAGCCATATATGTTGATGGAAGCCCCACCACAAAAGACGCTGATGCAGAACCCGGTTGGGCCGTTGCGCTCTCCATCAAGGATATGGAAACCGCCAAAACTGCTATACAGGATGATTTGATTGATGGTATACCTGAACTCTCTGT
>CALAXS010000294.1 GCA_937895305.1 uncultured bacterium | reverse complement strand
ACGATAATAAGGGTGTTGTCCAGTTCGCCAATTTCTTCCAGATGCGCCAGCATCAAACCCAGATGCTTGTCGAACCACTCCACCTCCAGACGATAATCCAGTAAATCGCTACGCACTTCCGGCACGTCCGGCAGAAATGCAGGCACCTCAATATTATTCGGGTCTTTACCCGATTCGATTCCTGAACCCACCTCATAGGTCTGGTGGGGTTCCTTACCGCCATACCAGAAACAGAACGGTTCACCCGCTTCACGCTCCGCAAGAAAGGCCTCGAAATTTCCCGCATAATCACTGCTATCCGCACCCTTCGGACGGTCCTTACCCCGATAGCGAAGGGTATTGTATTCCTTGCCCGCCGGATTCTGTTTCCAGCCGCCCTTTTCCCAATCACCCGGTCCCCAGCCCTTCCCTGTAAAGCCCACATGATACCCCGCTTCTTCCAGAACCTGCGGAAAAACAGGATACGTGTTGGGGAAAATACTGCCATGGGTACCCGCTTCTTCCAATTGCCAGATTCTACGACTGGTCAAGGTCGCCGCACGATTGGGCGAACATTGCGGTGCCATGGTAAAAACCTGATTAAAGAGTGCGCCCTCTGCTGCAACCCGATCAAAATTTGGCGTCGCTACTTCCCGGGCACCATAAGCCGAAGCATGGGGCCACGACCAATCATCAGCCAGGCAGAATAATATATTAAGCCGTTTCTCCGCCGCCGCTCCATCCATACCAAGGCTCAATGCCAAAACCACAAACAACGCAAGCACAGCATACCGTTTCATGGAAACACTCCCTAAAAAGAAAAAGTCCCCGACATAGCGGGGACACCTGGAAAACAGTTTAATGCATCAGATTATCAGACTTCTGCTGATTACTGTCCTTCAACCGATGACTCAAGGTCTTGATTACATTCATCAATATTTGAATGGCCACACGCTTGGTCAACAATTTGTCAAAGGTGGTCTGGCTCAACACAAATAATTTAGAGTCTTCCATGGCCCGCGCCGTTGCACTACGCGGCTCCGAAGTGACCAGCGACATCTCCCCAAACATATCCCCCGTGCGCAATACAGCGATGATGGTACTCCCATTATAAATACCAATCTTCCCCCCCAACACCACATACATCTGGTTACCCACATTCCCCTTGTGAAAAAGCACTTCGTCCTTTGCACAACGCATGGTCATGCCCCTGGAAAAAATCTTCGCCACTTCATCCGGTGTGAGACCATGAAACAATTCCACCCGTTTGATTAGAGCATCCAGTTTCGCTGAATCCGACATACGAGTATCCTCCATCCCTCAGCCAAAGCTCAGGGGCTATCTCCTATACGATATATATAAATCGGCTACAATTCGGACAAGCATGAATATGATCCTGATCCGCTCGCACCTGCTGTGCAAACTTCGACGGCAATTTCATAAAACAACCCTGGCATGTATCCCCTTCGACAGGTACCAGCGCTGGAGCCAGGCGTTTCATCAAACGATCAAACTGGCGCAAGATCCGTGGATCCACCAACGAACGTATATTTTCCATTCGCTTTTTGATGGCCTTACGCCCGGTCCGGGCCGAATCATACATTTCCTGACACAACTGTAAACGCGCCAATAAAATCAGATCCGCATGGGCATCCTTCGTCTGGCCCAACTCCGGATCCTGCTTCACCTTCTTATACACCTCTTCCGGCTGCTCAAAAGCCACCGAAACCTTTTCCAGAATCTCAAAAATCTCCTCCTCCGCTTCCGCCGCCATAATCGCTTCCATGTTATCCTTATTCCGCAACAATTTCGCTACCGTTGCGATAAAATTCAAATACGTCGTCTGCTGCATAGGTGGATAACAAATCAGAAAAATCAGATGCACCGGCTCTTTATCCACCGCCATGAATTCCACACCGCCATTTACCCGCCCTACCGCACAGACCAACGTCTTCAACCCGGAAATCCGCGCATGGGGTACCGCAATACCATGACCAATGCCCGTGCTCTCCGTCGTTTCACGCGCCATAATCTGATCCAGCGCCGTACTTACACCATCCAGCTTTTTCTGCTTAAACAAAAAATGGGTCAGTTCCTTCAGGGCTTCCGGCTTATTCGCCGCAAGCAGGCTTGGAACGATGCAATTACTACTGATAAACTTAGTCAGATCCATGGTTTAACCATCCCTTTGTCACAGGTTGAAATGCAAACAAGAGTGTAGCATCCACA
>CALAXS010000293.1 GCA_937895305.1 uncultured bacterium | reverse complement strand
GCCGCACGGAAATAAGTATGGATGCACAATGGGACTTTAAAGTCGTAGACTTGAGCAAGGCGTTGTTGGCAGACGACAAAGAAGCCATCACGCTTAACTTACGCGAACTGGCCAATGACGGCTGGGAACTCGTGACGGTTGTCCCATGTGTAGTGAATGGAAATACAGTTAATGCCTTCTACCATTTTCGACGCATGAAGTCGGAACGTGGTCAAGCGGGTTTTATTCAATAAATGAAAACACCTGAAAAGGAAAGGAAATACAATGTCTGACAATCTCGGCGATATCGGCCTTATCGGCCTCGCAGTTATGGGCGAGAACCTCGTTCTCAACATGGAAAGTCGCGGCTATCGCGTCGCGGTCTACAACCGCACCGTGGCTAAAGTCGATGCGTTTATCAATGGTCGCGGTGAAGGGAAAAACTTCATCGGCTGCCAGAGCATCGAAGAACTCTGCAAAAACCTGAAGCGGCCCCGTCGCGTTATGATGCTCGTCAAGGCAGGCCAACCTGTGGACGACTTCATCGAGCAGGTCCTCCCCTATCTTGAAAAAGGCGACATCATCATTGATGGCGGTAACTCTCACTTCCCCGACACCATCCGACGCACGGAGTATGTGGAAAGCAAAGGTATGCTCTTCATCGGTACGGGCGTTTCCGGTGGTGAAGAAGGCGCGCTGAAAGGCCCCTCTATCATGCCCGGTGGTTCCCCCGAAGCATGGCCCCACGTCAAAGACATCTTCCAGTCCATCTGCGCCAAGACCGATTCCGGCGAAGCCTGCTGTGACTGGGTTGGCGAAAATGGTGCAGGCCACTTCGTCAAGATGGTCCACAACGGCATCGAATACGGCGATATGCAGATGATCTGCGAAACCTACCAGATGATGAGTGCCGGCCTCGGCATGTCCAACACGGAAATGCACGAAGTCTTTAAGGAATGGAACGAAGGCGAACTGGATTCTTACCTTATCGAAATCACCCGCGACATACTGGGCTATAAAGATGAGGACGGTAACGAGACGGTTGACCTCATTCTGGATACCGCCGGACAAAAGGGCACAGGAAAATGGACCGCTGTTGCCGCCCTGGACCATGGTCAACCCCTCACCCTCATCGGTGAAGCGGTGTTCGCACGCTGTCTATCCGCACTGAAAGACGAACGAGTTACTGCATCCAAGGTACTCGGTAGCGAACAGCCCGCCTACACTGGCGACAAGGCTGCCCTCGTCGATGACCTGCGCCAGGCCCTCTACGCCTCCAAGATCATCAGCTACGCCCAGGGCTACCAGCTCATGCGCGCTGCTGCGGTTGATTATAAGTGGAACCTGAACAATGGTGGCATCGCACTCATGTGGCGCGGTGGCTGCATCATTCGCTCCGCTTTCCTTGATAAAATCAAGGATGCCTTCGACACGGACCCCAATCTGGTCAACCTGCTCCTTGACCCCTTCTTTACCGAAGCTATCAAGAGCGCAGAAGCCGCCTGGCGTCGTGTGGCTATCGCTGCGGTGGAACTGGGCATCCCCATACCTGCTATCAGTGCTGCCCTGGCCTATTACGATGGCTACCGCAGCGAGCGTCTTCCCGCGAACCTGCTCCAGGCACAGCGTGACTACTTTGGTGCCCACACCTATGAACGTGTGGACAAGCCCCGTGGCGAATTCTTCCACACCAACTGGACAGGCCGTGGTGGCAACACTTCCGCATCGACCTACGACGTATAAAAGAACCCGTGATAATGGCCCTGTAATCGATGTCGCTTACAGGGCCTTTTTTCTTAACCTACCCTGATCATTACGAGTACAAACCGGCTACACAGGAAAATGCCTTCCCCCCTCGTTCCCATGCTTTGCGTGGGAATGCATGCCCCGGAGCTCTGCTCTGGAATACATGTACGCTTGGCCCGAAATACTACAGCCTCAGTCCCAAGTTGGGCTAAGTATGCTAACGCGGAGATTCCCGCTTCCGCGGGAATGACAAGAGTTATAGTTTTTCTGTGGAACTCTATGGATCGTCCCATTCGATTTTTAATTCCACATTGGAGAACAATGTACTCTCCTGTACAATACAAAACACTATGAAAACTCCCATCAAAATTAGCGTCCAACTCACAGAAGACGATTACATCACGTATATCGACTACTTCTTTAAAGTTTCCCAGGAGGGTCGTCGTCGCACCCGTCGCCTTTACATGCTCGGCTTCGGTGCATTTCTAATTTACGCAGGCCTCATGCGTAACCATGAGCTTTATGGCATGCAGAACATGCAGACTTATGTTGCTCATATCGCCCTTGCCTTAATTCTCTTCGCCGGATTCTTTTGGGCCGTTATCAATCTCGTGCGTCCAAGCCTGGCACGACTCTCCCTGAAAACAGGGGCCGCCAAGGCCTTGCTCCTCCCGGTCACTTACACCTTCGATGACGAAGCCATTGAACTACAAAATAACGAAGGTAAAGGCCGCATCGTACTCAACGCAATCCGCGGTTACGAAGACCACAACGACTATATCTATATTCACCTTGGGGGCATGAGTGCCTTTGTCCTGCCCAAGGCCCAACTGGATGATGAAGCTATGCGAAGCATCTTCGACTGCCTTGCAAAAACTCGCAAATGACTGGATTCTTTCTGCACTACTTGTTCTTCTTTTTCCTGTCATTCCCAACTTGATTGGGAATCCCCCGTCGCGATGCTTAACCCAAGTCGGAATTAACGACACCATGCTCCCGCTACAAAAGTCATTCCAGCGAAGGCTGGAATCCAGTGGACCATGCAAATCCGTGGTGCAAAGGTACTGGATTCCCGCCTGCGCGGGAAAGACAGGAACGCATAGAATTTCGTACGACATAGCAATCTCCTGGTCCCAAAGACACTATCTATTTGCAAAGACACGCGCCTGATTTGTACCCTGCCCTTTGCGTAGCAAAAGGAATTAACCATGCCCAATATATTCATAACGCGACACATCCCCCAGGCGGGGTACGACCGCCTTGCAGCAGCCTTCGGCCCGGACGCTATTAGCTCCTTCGATGAAGATCGCGCCACACCGCGCGATGTCCTGTTTAAGTGTGTGGCAGGTGCAGATGCCATCTTCGCAATCCTCACCGAAAAGATGGATGCCGAGGTCTTCGATGCAGCAGGCCCCCAACTCAAGGTGGTCGCAAACATGGCCGTGGGCTATGACAATGTCGATGTACCCGCTGCTACTGAACGCGGCATCCCCATCACCAATACCCCAGGTGTCCTCACCGAAACCACGGCAGACCTCACCTGGGCATTAATCCTTGCAGCAGCACGGCGCACAGGCGAGGCGGAACGATTTGTCCGTGCAGGCAACTGGCACAGCTGGTCCCCCACGCTCTTATTGGGAGTGGACGTTTATGACAAGACCCTCGGCATCTACGGTATGGGTCGTATTGGTAAAGCGGTTGCACGACGTGCCGCAGGCTTTGGCATGAAAGTGCTGTACCACAATCGGACCCGACTCAGCACAGAAGAAGAACAGGCCCTCAATGCCACACTGGTGGATTTCCCTACTCTGCTCAAAGAATCCGACATCCTCTCACCCCACTGCCCACTCACTCCAGACACACGCCACGCCTTCAGCACCAATGAATTCACAGCCATGAAAGATTCCGTCGTGTTCATCAACACCACACGCGGCCCTGTGGTCGACGAAGCAGCCCTGGCGCAAGCGTTACAAAACCACAGCATATTTTCAGCAGGTATCGATGTGTTTGAAGAAGAGCCTACGATTCACCCGGAACTACTGAAGTGTGAAAACGCCGTGCTCCTCCCCCACCTCGGGTCTGCTTCTGAAGCAACGCGCGGCAGAATGGCCACTATCGCTGCTGACAACATCATCGCACGACTCAATGGGGATACCCCGCCCAACTGCATCAATGCTGAAGTGCTCTAGCTCTTACGGCGCCTTGGCAACAGCTTGCGCATACCCAACAAAATAGCCAACGCACTCAATGCGCTGATGACTTTCCCGAAGAAAACACTATTGGGCTGAAAGTTGAACACAATATCCTGTTTACCCTGACCAACCTCGACGCCGCGAAAAGCATAGTCCACCGGTTTCACTTTAGCAACACGATTATTAACCGTGGCACGCCAACCGGGATACCATGCATCAGCCATGACCAAAATCCCCGGTCGAGTTTCCTCTACCTGCACCCGTACCTCGCCATTACCGCCACCTTCGAGAATTGTCGCAGATGCTACAGGCCCGGGATTCTCCGGTGCTATCACCGCATCCTCCACCAAAGATTGCCCCTTGGGCCCTGCCATCAAAGCACCATCCCCTGGCCATGTCGTCTTTTGCCCTGCATAAATCATACGTGCGCGCGACTGAACTGCTAAATCCCTGAACAGCACCGCACCACTGGCATAGACATCCTCTATCTGCAGGAGTGGCCGCACCCGCGCATAAGGCCCCTGAATATCCTCTTTCGTCAACACCAGACCTGAAGCACCCGCACGGCGTAGCAATAATGGGTCTTCCTCGCATACAGCCAGAAAATCCTGGTACCGCGCTGTCATCATTCCATCTGATCCACGGACTGACTCAATGCCATTCCCTGCCAGGGGCCATTGTGCTATACCGCCTCGGCCCCCAATACGTCCCTTCAATCCCGCCAGAGACTGCACCATTTCTGTCTCAGGGTAAATAGCTTCTTCCATCGCAATGGGACGCAAAGGATAGATGAGTACTATTGCCCAAACCAGACTTAATACAGTCAACCCGCCCCCTAAAGTCGTTTCGCTGGGTTTAATCAAGGTGCGCAAGAGTAAAAATGCTACCGACGCGACAACAACAATATAGACACCCACTGCCAGGTACGATCCCACACCACCCGCCAGAACCAGGGCCAGCATAATATACCCACCCCAGAATACCGGGGCATAGGCCATTAGGCTCTTAAGTACCTGCTTCACTTGATCCGCGTCCAGATGAACCCATTCCTCGGCTGCATTCACGGCCATCAACACCAAAGGAAAAGCGAGAAATAACATTCCTGTCGAACCACTTAACGCAGAAAATGCCGGGTGTAGTGAAGCGAAACTACCCACCATAACTAACAATAACGCCGATAAAAAGGCGGCTTCCGTCCGAGCGCGAACAGGCTTCTCCACATGAATGAAAAGGGATAACCACAATGGCAGAATCAGGATTGCTATCCCGCCAATACTCATGAGTAGTGCACCTTGCCCACCAACTAAACCAGGCAAGAACAATGCCGACCAATCCCCCGAAGTCAATACCCCCTTCGTCGTGCTACTTTCCAAATGGCGTATAGCCTCAAGATAGGGTAACCCTTGCAGTGCCAATAAACCCAGCCCGGCCAACAATGCAATGCCCAGTGTCGAAAAAGAGAACGACTCCTTTGAAGATCCCTCTAAGCGGATGCGCAACACAAGGTATAGCGGCGCGAAGCCTATCGCAAACAATACCCCTTCCGGAGCACCGGAAAAACCCAGTATACCCAGTACCAGTCCGCCTAAGGGCCATGCATTATGATTCCCCAGTGCAAAGCGTTCCAGCACGACAATCCACAAGGGAAACCAGACCATCGTATCGGCAATGGGTGACATGGGCGCAGTCAGAAAGATACCCGACACCCCATAACTCACGCTGCCGAACAAGGCCAACACTCTGGAAAAGCCCAGTCGTCGTAATGCGTAATAGGCTACCCACAATGCCAGCACGAGCTTCAGGAGAACTGAATAACGAAAGGCATCCGCGAGGGAAGCCCCATAAAAAGGCAACGAAAAAGGCGAAAGTACCCGAGTGTCCCACAGAGCGAAAAAAGGATGCCCCAGACTCTCCAGAGGATACCATAACAGGGAATCACCCTTTGATGCGCTCTCGTGGAGAAAACGAAACCAGGGGTAGGTCTGTAGAACATCTTCATGGGATGCCAATACGGGAACGCCATCCCCTGCATCCATCCAGGGTGCAAGACTTCCCAGCCCCTCCAGGCGCAACGGCAGACTATTGCCCACAAACCAGGGCGCACTAAAAGCACAGGCCACCACCAGGAGCAAGGCAACAAAGCCCAGCTCCTTCAACCTTCCACGTTTTTCTACACCTGCTACCAAACTCAACTCCTCACGCTATTAACGCTTGGGACGGGAGTGAATACCCATCCCATAATAATCTTCCGCCGCTTCCATAATCGCTTCGCTCAAGGTCGGGTGCGTATGGATAGTGTCCACAATTTCTTCCACCGTCGCTTCCATACTCATGGCCAAACCACCTATACCAATCAATTCGCCTGCCTCATGGCCCATGATATGCAGGCCCAACAACTCATCCGTCTTCGCATCGCCGACTATCTTAACCAGCCCTTCCGTCGCCACAATGGCATGGGCACGACCACTACCGGAAAGCATAAACTTACCCACCTTCACTTCGTAGCCCGCTTCTTTCGCCGCCTTTTCCGTCAGCCCCACACTTGCCACTTCCGGCGAAGTAAAGTTACACGACGGCACAACACGGTAATCCATGACCTTGTCGCCACCCGTCGCATTGGTCGCGGCCACTATGCCTTCTGCCGATGCGCCATGGGCCAGCCAGGTCTTGTCAATTACATCACCGATAGCATATATACCCGGTACGCTGCTTTCCATGTGGTCGTTTACGACTATACCACCCCGGGGCCCCAATTCCATACCCAATTCCGGTGTCTGGGACACCACCTCTGAATTACAG
Organism: uncultured bacterium; assembly: GCA_937895305.1. Lineage (GTDB taxonomy): Bacteria > Hydrogenedentota > Hydrogenedentia > Hydrogenedentales > JAEUWI01 > CALAXS01. Next base: position 2,436 of record CALAXS010000293.1, on the reverse strand, counting down.
GTGAGGCCAATGCCCACCAGCACCAGATCCACTTCCAGTGATCCTGCTTTCTTGCCTTCCAGTTCCAAGGTCACCGAATCGCCATGGTCCGTGAGCTTCGACACCTTCGTCGCCACACGCACATCCATACCCCGCTTCTTAAACGAAGCCGCTACGCGCTTGCACAGTTCTTCATCCTCACGAGGAAGCACCGTTGGCATGGCCTCAATCAAGGTCACATTCGCCCCCAGGTTGTTCCAGATACAGGCGAATTCGGCCCCTACTGCACCCGCGCCAATAACTGCGATACGTTCCGGCAACTTGGTCAGGCTCAGTGCATCTGTACTACCAATGACGGTTTTGCCATTACACTCCAGGCCGGGCAACACTGCAGGACGCCCCCCAGTTGCGATAATAATATTCCTGGCATTCACCACCGTCTCGCCCACTTGCACCTTACCCGGTGCCAATACTTTGGCATCGCCCCAGACCACCTCAATCCCACGGGCCTTGAAGAGTCCGTCAATACCGCCTGTATTCACGCCCACCACCGCATTCTTGCGCGCCACCAGCTTTGCCATGTCAAAGGATACCCCCGCACAGTCCAGCCCATGCTCTTCCGCATGCTTCATGGTGTGATAAAGTTCTGCACTGTGAATCAACGTCTTCGTAGGAATACACCCTACATTCAGACACACCCCGCCCAGATACTCACGCTCCGCAACCATCACCTTGGCACCACGTTGTGCTGCACGAATGGCCGCCACATAACCGCCGGGACCTGCACCTATTACCAGGACATCACATTCTGCCATCGTTCTATTCCTTACGCAGCACCAAAGGCTGCCGTTTCCAATACTTCTTTCAACTTCGCCATGAACTGCCCCGCTACCGAACCATCAATCACCCGATGATCGCTGGAGATGGTTATTTTCATCATGGGCCGGATAAAGATGGATCCGTCCGTCACGATGGGCTTGTCCTTCATCTGCCCTACCGCCAAAATCGCGCTGTCGGGCTGGTTAATAATCGCTGTAAAGGATTCCACCCCGAAAGCACCCAGATTTGACACTGTGAAGGTATTGCCTGTGTAATCATCCGGCATGAGCTTGCCGATCTGGGCTTTCTCTGCCAGTGCTTTCGCTTCAGTCGACAAGGCCTGTAACGATAAATTCTGTGCTCCTTTAATCACAGGAACAATTAAACCCTCTGGCAAAGCCACCGCCATACCCAGATTAATCTCGCCCACCTGTTCAATGCCGGACTGCGTCCATCGCGAATTCACCGTTGGGAATGCTTTCAATGCCTGCGCAGCAGCATAGAGCACCAAATCGTTATAGGACACCTTGTACGGTAGCTCCGTGCGATAAGCCTTGGCAGCACTCATATCAATCTCTACCGTCACATAATAATGCGGTGCCGAAAATTTGGATGCACACATACGTTCCGCAATCACCCTGCGCATGGGCGACAATGCCTGCACTTCCGCAGCCATAGCCGGACTGGCAGGAACGCCCGACGCGATCAGTTCCAGCACTTGGGTTTTGCGTAGTTTCTTAGCACCGGACTGCTGCTGTAACCGGGCCACGTCAAGTCCGGCATTACCGGCAATGCGACGCGCTACGGGGGTCATCTTGACAGCGTAGAGGGCTGCAACATAGTTCAACACATCATCTTCAACGATACGACCCGCTGGCCCGCTCCCTGCGAGGCCACTACTATCTACATGATGGGCATCAGCCACACGACCTGCGCGGGGCGACATCCTGCCATGACCATTCCCCATGGATACTACAGGAACCGTTACTGAACCTTTTGCCGGGGCATCCGTTTTCACTTCGGCTGCTGCTTCTGTTGCGGTTGCCGTCGCTGCACCCCCCGCTACAGTAAATTGAGCTAAATCTGGCAAGGCTTCATCTTCACTCCCAATAAGAGCGACCACCGTCAACACAGGCACCTCCACATCCACATTCACCAGCACCTTGCGCAATACCCCGCTCTCCGGTGCCTCCACCTCAATCTCTGCCTTGTCCGTCTGCACCGTAAACAACGGCTCCCCCGCAGACACAGCCTCCCCCTCCGCCTTGAGCCATGCGGTAATTTCAGCCTCTTCGACCGACTGTCCCAATTGGGGTAATATCACTTCAAACATGGTGCTTCTGAATCCCCTTCAGGATGGATAAAAGGACACCCCATAATCTTACAGAATTAGGGGGTGCACTGTAAATAGAATCCCGATAATAGCTTAGAAAACACCGCAATCCCCCTCGTTCCCATGCTCTGCGTGGGAACGCGTACATTTGGACAGCGGGAACGATGACACCAACACTACCCGTCATTGCTGTAGATGTTTAGTAATTCGAGGACTGAAATCTATTTCGAAGACTGCCAAAACATAAAAGTCGTCATGCCTGCGAAGGCAGGTATCCACAGGACTCGGGGCACTGTTGATAATTG
>CALAXS010000292.1 GCA_937895305.1 uncultured bacterium | reverse complement strand
TACGTCGCCACAGAACTTCAGCCGATGTGGTATCGATGCATGCGGTACCCAGGCTTCCGTAGTGGACATAAACGCGCCCCTCTTCAATAACGGGTGAAGGTGTAGCGTAGGTGTTCAGGGGATTAATGTGTTGGGGCTTGTTCACCTTAAACACCTCGATGTCCTGTGTGATGTCCCCTGTTTTCTTATCTATGGCTACTGCAAAGAGTCGTGTGCCGTCTTCTGTAGCTGTTGTGAGCCAGATTTGTTCACCCCATACGACGGGCGTCGAATGGCCCAAATCATGGATACCCGTTTTCCAGAGAATGTTCTCGGTTTCTGACCAGTGAAGCGGAAGATCGGTCGCGGTGCTTTGGCCGTCTGCTGTCGGGCCTCGCCAATCGGGCCATTCCGCAGCGGCGGACACCGTGAATAACACAACAATTAATCCGGACAGATATACATTCTTCATTGTTACACCCTATTGTTTTCTGACCAACCTGCCTCATCATAGTCGATTAATGGGCGCGTATCCAAAACGCTACCAGTTTAGTTATGGGTCAGGTTGAGAAATACTTCGGCAAAGCGATTGCCCAGCTTTTTCATTCCCTCGAAGTTGTAATGGCCATTTTCCATTTTCTGGTAAAAGTCCAGTGAAACCGGGTTTTGGCTTTGGGGAATGCGTGTTACATTAGGCACCTTTTTGGCTGTTCGTTTCATTCCTTCAACGACCTTTCCATGCCCTACCTGGAAGAGTATAAAGGGTAATTTTTCATCGCCCAAGTCACTTCGAATGCCATTCACCAGGCGCTCAAGGTTTTTGCCGTATTGGGATGCCGCTACGCTATTTCCGGCATCCGTCTCACCTTGCACCCAGAGCATGGCACATATTTCGTATTCTTCCTTTTTGTACCCGGAAAGCACCTGCTTGATATACCGCGTCAGATCATCGTAGAGCTTCGGGTCATTCTCCTCGCCCATAATGGCTGCCTTGTCAGTACTCCAATCGGGGTTCCAGGCTCCGTGGAGCGACGTTGCACCTTCGGCGCGTTTAATGAGCAGGATCTTTTCATCCGGCCATGCTTCGGATAATGACATTCCAAAAAATAGCTCGGGTCCAAATATGAGGTCACATTTGTAGATTTCCGCGATCTCCTGTGGCGGGCGCACAGCATCCAGTGGAGCAATGGGGCTGTCATTGAAGGCAAGCTGGATTTTACCCTGCACTTTCCCCAGGCGGTGTCTGTCCTGTGCAGTCAATTTTTCTCCGTCTGCCCGGCCTTCCATGTTTGACTGGCCCGCGAGGATAAAGACTTTAATCTTTTTACCTGGCTCGGGTTGTTGCAATGCATCTGCCCATCCTGTACTTGGACAGACCAGCACAGAAATCAACACCACAAGGGCGGCTATCTGTGAGGAAAATAATTTCATGTTGAATACTGTGTTCCAGAATTTTTTGGCATGTTCATCCTCGCGCCCATTGGGGGTTGCCTGAAAAAAGCCAACAAGTTTGTAGCTATCAATATGTGTGCATCCAGTGCCAAGCTGCGTTTCTCAATATAGATGTTCTGTGTATTCCCACTAATGTGCACCCGTAGTCGTATACCAGTCTATTGACTTGGGACGAAGCACAATTAACCTAAAGCGAATACACTGTTCCTGGCAGGTGTACTGAAGGGCTTTGTGTAATGGTAGGTTTCTGTGCTGTCCGTGCTATCCAGGCTCACCCGGGCGGGCTGTTCCACTACCCAGTCGGCAAAATCAGGTGCATTGAATGCAACGAAAGCCAGACTCAATCGGTCGATGTGGGACGCATAGTCTTTGGTCAAATCTGGATAGGCTACTGGTCCTGTATCGACCTGATACCGTTGCCCATCCAAATCGACGTTCATGGTTTTGGTCGGGCATTCAACTATGGCACGCAGTTTTTTGTCTTCACTCCATATTTCCGTCTGGGTCACGATGGGTATGGCCGCAGCTGTTGCATCACGCAGGGCTTCCCATGAATCCAGCAGCGTCGCTTTTTCAGCTTCCTGCAGTTTTAACTCTGGCTTTCCCCACAACTTATCCATGGGGTGCACCGTCCGGTAACTATCACTCAGGCGCACTGTACGCCGAAACACCAACCATTCGTCCTCACCCCATATAGGCAGGAAATCGTAGTTGTCTTCCTGAAATAGCCCTTGCTCGGCAAAGGTGTGTTCGCTCTTGCAAGAGCCACATTGAATGTAGTCGGTATGGGTGCCTCCCTCCACATCAAGGATACGTGTACGGCTTTCCACCCAGAAACGCACTGCGTTGAAGGGGGCGGTGTTACATATAAACGAGCGTCCATAGTCCAGCGGTGGCATGGTGTGAGCAGCTGTATGATTTTTTGCTTCGGCTTTATTGCCTGCCAGTGTCAATGCTCCGACAGTAACGGCTGCTTGTAGGGCCTCACGGCGTGTTGGTTTCATAATTTATTTCCTGTGTTGTCATTAAGAAGTTGGCGCTTATTCGTAAAACCATTGTGCAGGCAACATTTGCAGATAGAGTGCAAGTCCACCCTGATAATTAAAATAAGTCAATAGTGCCTGTTCATTAACCCAGGTAACCGCGGGATAGGCCCAAGCATCGCCAGGGGCTTCTTCGATATTGCGAATCTGTACCCAGCTAAGGCCTTCGTCCTTTGATATTGCAGCGGTTAGTGGATTTCGTGTTGAAGCTCCCGGGTTATTGTTCCATATTGCCAGGAGGTCGCCGGTCGATGGAATGCGGCTAATGGATACGGGTGCTGCGGTGCCGAGTAATGTGGTCGCGGTGGGATTGGTCCAAGTCTTACCACCATCCTCGGAAATACTCTGATACTGACCGCCCAGGCCCGTGCGCATTAACATGAGCACCCGACCATCTTTCAATTCAATACAGGCAGGCTCCCATGACCCATTACCGGGCTGTACCCGCTGGGATTCACGCCAGGTTTCGCCATCGTCATCGGACAGGTAACAGTAACTATCGCCGATTTGCCAGGCTTCCAGAAGAATCCGGCCATATGACAGGCGTATGGAGCGACCATTGGTCAGCCCGGTGTATTTATTATCAGGGCTAATCTGTTTCGCCGGGCCCCAGGTTTTTCCTTCGTCCGGGGATGTGCGCATCATTACGCGACAATCGGTGCTCTCGGTGTTTTTTTGGCAGTAGAACAGGGCTATGCGTTTATCCTTCAGGCGAAGGAAATTTACTTCCATGACATTTCGCCCACCGTCATTTTCAACGAGGGTATACTTGTCCCCCCATGTCTTTCCCCCATCTTTGGAAAGCAGGCCGGATATGCGCGCCGGGCCATGGTCCGCCCCGGAACCCGCATAGAACTCAGTCCAGCCCAACAATAGGGTGTCATCGTCCAGCACAATAATCGCGGCTTCGCTATTACGTGGATTCTCTGGCCCTGTGGGTACGACTACTTCGCGGTATACTTTGTCGGTTTCTATAGAGGCAGCGAATGCTGTAGTGAATCCCAGTGTGATGAATATACACAATGTCCGAAACCACATGCCTAATACTCCCGTCTTTGAAATATATCTGTTAACAATCAACCAATTGTCAAGTACCCGGAAGATCAGTATCCCCGATAAGCCGTCTTAATTCAATATTGTTTGACCACGGAGGGATGGTCGTGCCATGGTGTAGGTGGATTGGGAAGCTATTCATCTGGTAATGACGTGGAAGGGGGCTATAGATAGCATGAGCAAAAAAACTTCACTTGAACGGGTCCTGGCAGCGGTCAGGCATCAACCCGTTGACCGGATTCCGCTGGACATCGGAAGTTCGTATACGACGGGCATAACGAAAAATGCCTATCTACGCCTGACAACGGCGCTTGGTATTGATGTGGGGACGCCACAGCTTGTAGACACGGTGCAGCAATTGGTCCGTATGGATGAGCGTGTTGCCGAAGCGATAGGAGTGGATGTGCGTGGGGTGGTTCCGAACATAGTACGGAAAGCACCAGTGTTGGTGGATATCGATGGTGTGCGGAAATTCACCGATGAGTGGGGTGTGGACTGGGAGCAGCCACCGGGGGCGCTCTATTTTCATGCGGTGGGTAGTCCCCTCGCTAGCGCCACCAGCGGGAAAGATGTTGAGGCGTATGATTGGCCTGATACCGCAGCCCCTGCACTTTTTGAGGGTATCGTTGAGGAAGCGCGGCAGTATCACGAGCAAGGCTATGCGGTTATGCTGGAATGTATCTGTGCAGGCATGTTCGAAATGTGTTGTCGCGTCCGGGGCCTCGAAAATTTTTACATAGATTTGATGATTAATCCAGACCTGGCCTGTGCACTGATGGACAAGTTCGTTGAATTGAAAATAAATTTCTACACGGCAGCCGCTGAACACCTTGGTGAATATGTTCAGTGTATACGCGAAAGTGATGATGTTGCGGGGCAGGAGTCTTTGCTCATCTCCCCCGCTATGTACCGGGATATGATTAAACCAAGGCACAAGCAGCTATTTGATGCACAGCGCAAAGTGTTCCCTGAGCCGTTTTTTATCTGGTTTCATTCCGATGGCGCGCTCTACGAGATTCTTCCTGATTTTATTGAGATTGGTGTGGAGATGCTGAACCCGCTACAGCTTAGTGCAGCAGGTATGGATGCCGTGAAGATAAAAAAAGAGTATGGTCAGGACCTGGCCTTCTGGGGCGCTGGTGTAAATACGCAGCATATTCTGCCCACGGGTTCGCCAGATGAGGTTCGACAGGATGTATTGAAGCGCGTAGCTATGTTGCGCCCCGATTCAGGGTTCGTCTTTGGTACAGTACACAATATTCAGGACGATGTACCTATTGAGAACCTGATGGCGTTGCTCGAAACGTTTAGTGAAATCCGCTGAGAAAATGAGTCGGGAATACGTCACCATAAACCAGGTTAGGAACTTCTTCAAACCGTCCCATGTGCTTTAAAAGCGTGCTTTACATTTGATTTTGTAGCGAAATAGGGTGACAATGAAAATGTGTGAGTCGACTATTGGGGGTTTATAGCATGACATTATCAAGACGTAGCTTTTTATGTGGCACGGGTGCAGGACTGGCTGTGACACCCTGGGCACTTTCTGCCTTGGCACAGGCTGAACCAGAGACTAAATTTCGTCTCAGTGCCTGTGATTGGTCGCTCAATGCTTTTGGTCCTGAGGGGCTGGAAATCGCAGCTCGTGTTGGCCTGGATGGACTGGAGATTTCGGCGTCAGACAGAGAAAAAGCTGGGGATACTTTAGCCATCGCTGACCCATCATTGCGTGAAGCCTATAAAGCGTCCATGAAAAAGCACAACGTAGCGGTCTCTTCCGTTGCCATGGGCTTGCTGAACGGCTATCCCAATGCTACGGATGAACGCGCACAGGGCTGGTTGGAGCAGACGATTGAGGGTACAGCGGATTTGGGGGCAAGCGTTATCTTGATGGCTTTTTTCAACAAAGGCGATTTACGTGATAAAGACAAAAAAGCCAAGACCAAAATGATTGATGCCATGGTGGAACGGCTGAAGGATGCTGCGCCGAAGGCGGAGAAGGCGGGCGTAATCCTGGGGCTGGAAAACTCACTGGATGGTAAAAGTAATATGGCGATTCTGGACCGGGTGCAACACGATTCAGTGCGGTATTACTATGATGTTGGTAACCTGACCCATTATCA
>CALAXS010000291.1 GCA_937895305.1 uncultured bacterium | reverse complement strand
ACTCGTTGTTCGCCAACGTGGAGTGTGGCATGTATCGAATTATAATGTTATTGAGCTTGTGTCCTTTCCTGGCCCAGGGTGTGACCGTAACGGATGCGTTTCCAGTTACGGGGAATTACCTGAGCCTGGAAATTCAACCCAAAAACGGGGCTACGGTGCGACAATTGGGTATCCCGCTGGTCCCGGGAAATCTGGCAGGGCCTGAAGGCATCATCAATGAAGGCTTTGGTGTGCCCAGTTATTATGTGCCCAATCGCCGCCTCAACGAACGCTTCGAACGCGATGACACTGCCGCGTACCCCCTCTTCCGTTATCACTATGATTGTGATGGCCCAAACATCAAGGGTCTCCAGGTGACACGCACTATGGAGGTGTTGCCCAACGAAGCCTCGCTTCGGGTGACCTGGTCTATCCGTAACGGGGGCACAGAACGACAGTGGGTTGCGCCGTGGGTGCGTAACAGCTTTGCACCGGGTGCAACAGTAGATGCACAAGATCGCCTGGACCTGCCCACGCTGGATGGCGTACGCCCGGTCACGGGCATCCACTATTACAGCGCTGCCCGGAACTGGATTGCGGCCACTGACCCGGTGAAGGCGTCCACGGTCTATGCCGTGTTTGATGCCAATGATACCCATGCCTTCCGCGCTGAGTGGGAACCCGCCGGGAAAAGCAAGGGGGTACAAACCCACTTTGTCCCCCACATCATCGAAGCCGGGGATACATGGAGCACAACCTATCGTATCAATGTGGTCCGGGGGCTGAAGCATGTCGACTTTGCCACCGATGAATTTGCAGCACAGCTTGAGTACAGTGCTGGCAAGTTGGTCATACTTATGTCACCCGCCCAGGTCATCGCAGAATCTACCCTCCATGCAAGCGTGGTGGCTGCCGATGGACAAACCTGGCCGTTACCTAAAAAACGTTTTTCTTTCACGCCCAATCGTCTGGTCCGGGCTACCTATGAATGGACACCGCCACGTCCGGGCAGCTATGCGTTTCTGGCTCAAATGCGCCTGGATGATGAACCCTTGTTATTGGGTAAGAACACCAGCTCGCCGCATGGTGGGATAGACACGCAGTTTGTTGTGGGTAATCCGGCATCGACCCGAATGGAAGCGTGGACTGATGCGCCGTATGCCCTGCAGCAGGGCGAACGTACCTTCACCCGCGCGCTACTGCGCGATGGCGATCTTCAAATCTGGCAGGAATCTTCGCTCAACAAAGTATTTCGTGGTGACCAGGTGGAAGCAAGCACACCAGCGGTCTCAAAAGTCCAACTACGACTGGCACGAAATGAGCGTGAATCCTTTCAGCTGGTCCTCCGGCCAAAGCCCGGTGCCGGGCTAGAGAATTTACAGATTCAATGCGGCACCCTGCGTCACCGGGATGGTGGAGCAGAACTTGCACGGGAGGACATCCGTATTCACGCAGTGCAATACCATGATATTCGCATCCCCTCACACTATGAAGGGCCTACCGGATTGTTCCCGGATGCCTTACCCGCGTACACGCCCCAGACGGTCCCCGCAGGACAGGCCACGCCTGTCTGGATTACCGTCTATGCCCGTCCTGATCTCCCGGCTGGGCTTTATCAGGGGTACCTGGAGTTAAGCGCACGGGGCCTGGAACCGCTGGAGCTGCCTTTCACGGTAGAGGTCTATGACTTCACGCTCCCGGCACAACCTGAATTCAAAACGGACTTTGTCTTTGACATGGACAATGGGGCACCCACCCAAACCCAGAAACTCCGGTATGTACAAAATGCACAGGAACATCGCGTTACCTTGCGTGAACTACAGGGACTGCCTGAGCCCCAGTCCAATTATGGCCAGGTGCTGGACCGCTATTGGCCCAACCTGCAGGCCGCTCTGGCGGAAGGGCAGACCACGGTATCGGTTCCGCGCACCTTGCTACAGTCGCCGGAGTACCTCAAGGTGGCCAATCAATTTATAGTGACCCATCAATTGCAGACTCGTGCCTTTGTGCATCTGGCCCATGAACCCCGCGAAGCCAGCTGGTCGCAGCTACAGGAAATGATGAATCAATGGAAGGCCTCGGCACCAGATATTCCAGTCATGGTGACGACGACGGGACTACACCCGTTCTTGCATGAGGAAGTGGATCGCTGGGTACCGCACCTGCAACTCTTTGATACCTCTTTCAATCGCCACCTCCTGGATCGCATCAGCAGCGACCAGGAAGTCTGGTGGTATATTAACCATGCGCCGCCACGGCCCTACAGTAATTTATTTGTCGATTTTCCCGCGATGGAACACCGTATGCTCTTCTGGCAGGCTTGGGCGCTAGGGGTTAAGGGTATGCATTACTGGGCTATAAATTATGTGCCACCGGGTCAGCGACCCGAAGACAGTATTCTGGATATTACGCCCGTCAATGGGGATGGACTGCTGGTCTACCCCACTCCCGATGGCCCCATCAATTCTATCCGTTGGGAAAACATCCGGGACGGCATCGAGGATTATGATTACCTGACCCTCTTCCGGGATCGGTACACACGCCTGCAGCAACAAGGTGGTGCGACCGCTTTGTTGGAACGTGCGGACAAGGCCTACAACCTGAAGCCTTTGGTGCCCAACCTGCTTCAGTTCACACGGGACCCCGCCACGCTGATGAACAAGCGTCATGAACTGGCGCAACTTATCGAAGCTATGGACCAGGCATTGAAATAGTCGTGTAACCAATTATTCTGTTGGCACCAACACCGGATTTACACGCACGCAATTTCCATCTGCAAAGACTGCACGATACCCGGTTTCAAAGGAACGCCACTCACCAGCGCCTGGCGGGAAGTCGGTGCTTATAATCTGGGCGCCACTGGCGAAGGCCTGTTCCCGCCGTGTTGTATCGTTGTTACGACCCTGCATCAATCCCGCATCTGCCCGGGTACGAACGATGAATCCCGCCTTCACCCAGGGCTGAATTTTTTCCACCATGGGTGCATCAGACACTGCAAAGTCCGGTTGATTATCTTCGGGTGTCATACTGAAGGTAAAACAAAGGGCCTCTTTTGCCTCGGAAAACAGGGCCTTGTACTGATCCTGTATTCCGGGTTTTTCCAACAACAGAAAAACCATTTTACCCCGACAGTCTTTCAAGAGGGGCCAGCCCTGATTCTGAATCGCCTCGCTCATGGTTGGTGCTTCCCCTTGCACGATGGCGGGTGTCACCATGGATTCCACAGGAAATACAGAACGTATTACGGTTTCCATGTTGCGCAGGGCTTCATCAGTAATCGCTTCTGTTTTACCCGGCAGACCAACGGAATCTTCCTTGATCTCTAGCAACACCGTTACCGGGACGTGGGTGGGGTTGTTCTGTGACCAGAGCTGAATACCTTTCAGGCATTCCACGAATTCTCTACAGCTGGTATTCTCGGCAAGGTTCGGCACATGATAAACAGACCATGCTCCCTGATAATAATTCAGGTCTAACTCAAAGGCGCGAATCCCCGCTTCCAGCTGATCGAACAACGGCGCATGGCTATACTCCCAGGTTGCCGCTTCGCGCGGGTCGAATTTCCGGAAAGCTTCCAGTTTATCGTCATCGGGCCGCAGGTGATAGGAGTTGTGGGTGCCAATCACCTGAATCTCGTTCATGCGCAGGGTATCCGGCAGGGCATCATCAGGAAGCGCAATAGCCGGGCCAGCAATACCCATTGATACCAGTACGATGCATAAAAACTTGTGCATTATAAATCCTTTACAGGGCATGGCCCTTTAATTTTTCGGCTCACTATGGCAGAGTGTCCCTGAAGAATACGAATCAAAACCAGGAGTTGTTTCCATGAGACTACGATGCTGTCTGTCCGGTTTATGTTTATTGGTCCTCATGCCTGCCTTCGCGCAAGACCCATTGGTGCTAGGCAATCAACGGGAGTTGCTGGTGGACCAGTACCTGCTCGAAAGCATGGATGCTATACAGCATGTGCTGAATACACCCACCCCCATGAACGTAGCGATAAAATTTGACCAGCCTTGGGAAGGGCGATACTGCGGCTATGTCACGGTGATTAAGGACGGCGAAGACTACAAGCTGTTTTACCGTGGCATCCCCACATCAGGCAATGACGGGCGCGATGGCGAGGTGGCCTGTTATGCAGAGAGCAAGGACGGGATTACCTGGACCAAGCCGGAACTGGGGCTCTTTGAGCATGATGGCTCCAAAGCGAATAACATAATTGTGAATGAACCGCCCTATACCCATAACTTCGCGCCTTTCCTGGATGCCAATCCAGAGGCCGCCGCTGATGCGCGGTACAAGGCTGTGGGCGGTACCAGCAAGAGCGGTCTCAAGGCGTTTGCCTCACCCGATGGCATCCACTGGCGCGCTGTCCAGGACACTCCCATCATCACTGATGGGGCCTTTGATTCCCAGAATGTCGCCTTCTGGTCTGCACACGAGCAGCAGTACGTCTGTTACCTCCGCACCTGGAGCGAAAGTAAATGGGGCGGATTCCGCAGCATCAGTCGCTGCACGTCCCATGACTTTGTAAACTGGACCACGCCCAAAGAAATGGACTTCGGGGGCACGACCCGTGAGCACCTCTACACCAACCAGACCACACCTTACTTTGCAGCGCCGCACATCTACATCGCCCTTGCGGCGCGTTTTATGCCGGGCCGTCGTGTGGCCACCGAAGCAGAAGCAAAGGCCTTCGGCGTAGAATCCACCTATTCAGGCGATTGCTCGGACTCGGTCTTTATGAGTTCACGGGGTGGGTACCAGTATGACCGCACATTTATGGAGGGCTTTATCACGCCGGGTATCGGACTGGAGAACTGGACCTCGCGCACCAACTACACCGCACGGGGCATCGTCCCCATTGATGACAAGACCATGAGCATCTATGTGCAGGAACGCTATGGCCAGCCCACAGCCCAGCTGCGCCGTTACACCATGCGACAGGATGGCTTTGCCGGATTTAAGGCTCCCTACAGCGGGGGAAGCTGGACGAGTAAGGTACTCCAGCTTGATGGCGATGCATTGAACCTGAACTTCTCCACCTCCGCAGCGGGGGGGATCAAAGTCGAGATTCAGGAGGCTGATGGCTCCCCCATCCCCGGCTATAGTCTGGATGATTGCACCGAACTCATCGGCAATCATATCAACCGCGCGGTGCAATGGGAAAAGGGCAGCGACATAAAAGCCCTGGCCAACCAATCTATCCGGCTACACTTCGTCATGAAAGACGCAACCCTCTATGCGCTACAGGCCAAATAGCGACCTGCAGTTAACAAAAAAAATCGGGTCACGCATTGTTGCATGACCCGATTTGTCATTTAAGCTGGAATATGACTATTGACCCTGAAGTACAGCCATCAGCTGATTGTTAGGCCAAGCGCCGGGATAGCGCACGAATTCTACGTGACCGTCCATGTAAAGGGTGTTGGACCCACCTGGAAGGTGATTGAATTCCTGACCACCATCGGTGCTCACCCAGTCATTCATGATAGCAATAGTGCTCTGAGCTTCAGCAGAACCGGCAGGATTGTTGATGTCGGTAATAAGGAATCGCTCAACACCTTCAGCGGTACGTTGCAGCGTCTGGGCCCCTGAAGAAATGGTGAAGGAAATGGATTGGTCCATTACTTCAGCACCAGCGGGCAAAGAAGCATCTACAGTAC
>CALAXS010000290.1 GCA_937895305.1 uncultured bacterium | reverse complement strand
ATCATCGTTTCCCCCGAATTAGGTCGTTTAGAAATGTGGACTGTCCACTGAGGATAACTAAAATTGCGTGGGATTACAAAAAGATATATGCAATATATGCATTTAGTGGCGGTTGTGGTATATCATCTCAGGTAGAAATACTTCTGTTGCTGATGAGAATGGAGGAATGAACATGGATTCGTTATTGGAAAAGCTTGCACTTTGTACGGAGCGGGGTAAGGTTGACAAGGATGCTGTTTATCCACCGGATATGAAGGGTGAGGAGGGTTCGGACGAACTTACGGCGAAGTTGTTGGCGGATGGTGTGGACCCGAATCGGGTACTCAAGGAGGGTCTTATGGTGGGTATGAACCGTATTGGGGAGAAATTCAGCAATCATGAAGCTTTTGTACCGGACTTGCTTATGGCGGCCCGTGCGATGAATGCGGGTATGGTGCATCTTCAGCCCTATTTTGATTCGGGTGAGGCGCAGCGCAAGGGGGTATTTGTCATCGGTACGGTCCAGGGGGACTTGCATGATATTGGAAAAAATCTGGTGGCCATGGTGGTTGAGGGGGGTGGCTGGGAAGTGATTGATCTGGGGGTCAATACCACGGCAGAGCAGTTCCTGGAAGAGATTAAGAAACATCCTGGCTGTGTTGTGGGCTTGAGTGCTTTGTTGACCACGACAATGGTCAATATGGAAAAGATGGTCAGTGCCATTAAATCCGCCAGTCCCGATACCATGGTACTGGTTGGTGGTGCGCCGCTCACGCAGGAATTTTGTGAGAAGATAGGTGCGGACAATTATGCACAGGATCCACAGTCTGCCTTGAACCATCTTGCCGCAGCAAGTGCCTGAGTGATTCTTTATGAGCTGCGAGGATCCGAGATCGACTCTGGTGACGGAAAAGTACACCATACCCTTTGGGGAGCTTGCGCTGGATACGGATGATATTGCGCGTTGCATGGGGTATGTGGATGGTATGGCGGGTATGCCCTTTGCTGAACAACTGAACGGACTACTGGCGGAGGTGGGCGATCATGTTTGTATTGAGGGGGGCTTTCGGATTTTTACGCCAGATTTGGTTCGTATTGAACGCGACAAGTTGTGTGTGGAGAATATCGAATTTGATACAGGGCGTATTATTGCGGGGCCGTTGCGGGGTGCGGAATCGCTCGCTTTTTTTGTGGCCACGGCGGGTCCGGGGCTTACCCGGTGGGCTGATGCACTGATGGAAGAGGGCGAGCATGTACTTGCCTATTTTGTGGATGCGCTGGGATCGGAGACGGTGGAAAAAGCTGCGGACTGGCTTGAGGCGAAAATTGATGCGTGGGCTGCTGCGCAGGAAGAGCCGACCACCAATCGTTATAGTCCCGGGTATTGTGATTGGCATGTATCCGAGCAACACAAGTTCTTTTCGTTGTTACCGGAAGATTTCTGCGGAATCACGTTGACGGAATCAGCGCTCATGCAACCGACGAAATCGGTGAGTGGCGTGATTGGTATTGGGGGTAAAGCGAAGAAGCGGGCATACGCCTGCTCCATCTGTTCTATGGAGCAGTGCTTTCGTAGGAAGACCAAGACTGCATAAGGTGGGTCTGTTTTACCAGGCCGACTTCAGCGCATGAACGAATAGTGATTTTATGGTAGCATCGCCACCTGTGGCTTTGGTTTCGAGGGTGATCTTCGCTGGGTCGAAGACATGGGCCATGGGCATGTAAATGGCACCCTGATTCACAAAAATCTCGGCAGACAAACGGTCCACAATAATTTGCAAGGTCAGTTCGTCATCGACCGGGGATACTTTTGCGGAGTTGTCTTTGCATTTCAATTCATGCTTGTCTGTGTCATATGTGATGTTCAGACCGCGAATATTGAAGTCCAGAGTCCTGGCTGTGCCGATGTCGATGGTGGCCCGGATATCCAGCAATTCAGAAGCTTCGAGGGTGAGGGTGTTGCCCTCTATCAATGCTTCTTCTTCAATGACGATGGGCTGTCCGTCATGGAGTAAATCCAGTTCGTTCACGGGTTCGGCGAGCATGCGAATACCGTCTGGAGTGGTCTCCAGGCGAAGGGCAACGGGGAAATCCATCTGCTGGTTAAAAGGCATGTCGGGATGTCCCGTACGTCCCCAACCCATCTGGATGCGTCGTCCGTCGGCAGCGGGGATGTCGCTGAAGGTTTGGGATGCGTAGAAGCAATTCCCGTAATTGAAGGGCAGGACATCACCATGGGGCACGAAGGTCTTGCCATCGAATTCGCCGACATGGTATTCGCCAGATGCGCCGTAGAGAACCCACTTCATTTTGTCGGCATCGCCGTCTACGGGCAGTTCAAACATTTCGGGGCATTCGTAGAAGGAATCCAGGATACTGGTTTGGGTCCAGGTTTTCAGATCGGGCGAGGTGAAGAAAACCAGCTGTTTCTTATCCAGATACATGACGATGACCCATTGATTGGTAGGGGTGTGCCAGATGACTTTCGGGTCGCGGTTACGCCCGGCAAGGTGTCCTTGCACGGGATTGCCTTTGTACTTGGTCCAGGTACGTCCCCGGTCGTTGGAGTAGGCGATGCCTTGCGTGTACTCCACATCTTTGGAGGAGAGATTATTGTCTCCGGCATAGGTAAAGATACAGATGAGGGGCGGCTCATCGCCCGTCTGGAAGCCGGTGGTGTTGTTCCAGTCCACGACGCCGCTACCAGAGAACATGGTGCCATGTTCGTCGGGGTGGAGGGCATCGCCCAGCTCTTCCCAATGGACCAGGTCTTTGCTGACCGCATGGCCCCAGGTCATGTTGCCCCAGTTCCAGCCGTAGGGGTTGTGTTGGAAGAAGAGGTGGTACTCGCCCTTGTAGTACATCATGCCGTTGGGGTCGTTGTTCCAGCCACGCATGGGGGAGAAGTGGACTTGGGGACGGTAGGTTTCCGCATAGAGGTTTTCGCCGCCGATGAGGGTGTCTGCCTGGGTGATAAGTTCAAAGCCTTTGGAAGATTTGGAAATGTTATCTGCCCATAGTTGCAGGGTTTCGCCCTGAAATTCGCTGAGGTCCAGCGTGACCCAGAAGTCGACGTCGTCTATATCCTGGGCCAGCTCAATGTCGAATTCGCGGAGAATTTCATCGCCTTGTTTAAGGCGCATCCAGGTTTTGGGTTCGTTATTACGTACGGGCAGGTTGAGCAGTTTTTTGGAAACGGTAATGTCGCGCTGTTTTTCGGAGGTGACCTTCTCATCACTTTGTACAATGTGATCCACGTTAATGTGCCCCCAACCTTCGGTTCGATCATCGACAATGCGAAGTTGTGCATCCTTGCCCATAAATTCGCTCACATCCCAGGATCGCCATCGCAGCGTTTCGCTCCCGCCGGGATTCTTGTTTGGGCCTGCGGCTTTGTGAATTACCTTACCGTCTACGCGCAACTGCATAGCGGTTTTATCTTCCCAGCCGCCACCGCCCATGAGAAAGTTAATGTACTTACGCTCAATGATGAAATTGGGTGAGGTCAGGGTGCCGCGACTGGCATCGCCACCACTGAAGCTATTGACCAGCCCTTTACCCTCAAAGCCATCCACCTTCATCTGACCAGGCAGCGTGCCCTGGACCGGGCCATCGCCGAAGGCCTTGCCGCGAACTTTCCAATCGCCATAGTCGGTACCTTCAAAATCCGCGATGATAATATCTTCCGCGGCGAAGGCGGATAGGGTTATGAGTAAACCTGTTAAAAGAATCAGTATGTAGCGCATTATTCTTCTCCGTAATTTACTGTAGAAAGCATGATCGATTGCCCCTGTTTTCCGAGGCAGAGCCTCGGTGTATGCATTCCCAAGCAGAGCTTGGGAACGAG
>CALAXS010000289.1 GCA_937895305.1 uncultured bacterium | reverse complement strand
CTGGTGACCCTATGCCTACGATCATGCCCGAGTTGGATGATGTGCCCCACGGTCAGGTATTGGTCACCTTCACCGAGGGTCTTGCAACCCAGGAGCGATGGCCCTACCAGGGCGAGGAACCTGTAGAAACGACTGCACATTGGCTGGGTGAATCATTTCTACTACCACGTATACCCCTTCGCTATGATGAATGGGGGATTCGTGCAAGCTGGAAGGCGCCTGTCCTGATTCGCATGGCTACGGATGTGGCGTTACCTGTGGGCAAGCACACCATCCTGCTGCGTGCTCGTGCGCTGTCGCGTCTCTGGGTCGATGGTGAGGCTGTTGCACAAACCGATGCCATGACCAAGCAACCCCCCAATGGGGAAGAGCCTGTGATACCCCTCGCAGCGCCACCTGTTCCCGGCGCACGGGTGCGGGGCTATGGCATACAGGAAGTGACGGGTGAAGTCGAAATTACGTTGGACACACCTGTGCGCGTTGTACTGGAGACGGTAGTGGGTGGTACTAATTTTCGTACCGAAACAGGAGAGACCTGTGTTGCTGTGTTAAGTCAGGATGGCCAAACGTATCATTTGCTTTCGCCTGCTACAGTAGAACCTGTACCTCTGACTGATGCTGCTATTGAGCCTGTATTAGCTACCATAAATGCTAACCTTATGGCCTTTGATGACGCCCAACGACGTCGAGCTGCTGCCAGTCAGAATGCTTTTTGGGACAAGCGTCACGATGCTGCATGCAGTTGGGCTGCAGAACAGCCGGCTGTATCGCAGGATGCTATTGACGGATTCATTAACGAAAAGATTGCTGAGATCACTGCGCTTGGCGCGTCGTCGGAACTGGTTGTCGCGCAGCATTTCCATGATGTTGTTATACCCATTCTCAAGGAAGAGTGTTTTCGTTGTCACGGAGATAAAGACAAGGGTGGATTACGCTTGAATTCCAGTGAAGCGGCATTGAAAGGCGGTGACTCTGGCAATACCACCGTTGTGCCGGGGGAGCCTGAACGTAGTGAACTGATTGCGCGAATTATCAGTGATGATGAAGATGAACGCATGCCACCCACAGACCATGGGCTGGCGGACGCCCAGATTACTATACTGACGGCGTGGATAGCATCGGGCGCAGCTTGGCCCTTGAAGCCTGTTGAAGTGAAAACCGCATCGATCATAGAGGACCATGCATTTATACGCCGTGTGTATTTCGATACGGTGGGTGTGCCCCCGGGCAGTGCCGAAATCGATTCCTTTGTCAATGACAAGCATCCAGATAAACGTGCCCGTCTTATCGATCTGCTTTTGATGGATGAGCGTTATGCCGATCACTGGATGGGCTATTGGCAGGATATGCTTGCGGAAAACCCGACGCTTATCAATGCTTCACTCAACAGCACCGGGCCTTTCCGCTGGTATATTTATGATTCGTTACGCGACAACAAGCCCCTGGATCGAATGGTAACGGAATTACTGCTTATGCGTGGTGCTGCCCATGAGGGGGGTAGTGCGGGCTTTGCCCTGGCAGCGGAGAACGATGCACCTTTCGCAGCCAAAGGCCATATTGTGGCCTCTGCTTTTCTTGGAATGGAGTTACAATGTGCGCGGTGTCATGATTCCCCGTATCACAGCACGACACAGCGGGATCTATTTTCATTGGCCGCAATGTTTGCGCGGAAATCCGTAAAAGTGCCGGGCACCAGTGCTGTGCCAGCAGGTTTTTTTAACAACCTGGACCGGGAACCACTGATACAGGTCACTCTGAAACCCGATGAATCTATCGCGCCCGTGTGGCCCTTTGCAGCAGTCACTGGCCAAAGTGATACCCCTGATATTGACAGTTTAATGCTAAAGCCAGAGGATACCCGGGAACGTCTCGCAACGTTGATTACAGCACCGGGGAATGTGCGCTTCCCGCAGGTTATGGTCAATCGCCTGTGGCGTCAACTCTTTGGTGCGGGGCTGGTGGAGCCAGTACATGACTGGGAAGGGAAATCGGCAAGTCATCCAGCATTGCTGGCTTGGCTGGGTCGTCAACTCGTCACCCGCGACTATGATCTTAAACATATCTTGCGTCTCATGCTGAACTCAGCGGCCTATCAGCGTGAAGCGATTGGAAATAATCTCGTAGTCAGTGCAGGCGAACGATTCTTCAACGCTCCCGACCGCCGTCGACTGACCGCGGAGCAGGTTGTTGATGCTATGCATACAGCGGTAGGTATGCCCATTAATTCTGAGGAGCTGACCTTTGTCCATGATGGGCGCCGTGCGGTGAGTAATCGACTTAGCCTGGGTGAACCAAGCCGGGCCTGGATGTTTGCAAGCCTGGCCAACGAGCGGGACCGGCCCAGTCTTAATCTGCCCTATGCCCAGGCGCATACAGATGTGTTGAAGGCTTTCGGTTGGACCGGGGCAAGACAGAAACCTATAGTTACTCGTGAATCAGAGGCCAATGTTTTGCAGCCTGGTGTCCTGGCCAATGGCGCACTTGCCACGACCCTCACGCGCGCCTATGACGGGAGTGCCCTTGCCAAGATAGCATTGGATGCTACGTCGCCAGACGAACTGCTGGATCAGCTTTTTCTGCGATTCCTGAGCCGACGTCCTACAGTGGGTGAACGGGGCATATTTGCACCTGCCTTGGCAGATGGCTTTGACATGCGTATACTGCCTCAGGAAGAAATAGTTGTACCGGAGGCCCTTCCTGAGTTGCCCCTGGTGACCTGGTTCAACCATTTACAGTCTGAGGCAAACACGATACAAATAGAACATGAGCGCCGGGTACAGATGGGGCCAGCACCCGATCGGAATTTTCGTGCATCTTGGCGCGAAGTCTATGAAGATGTAGTGTGGAGTTTATTGAATCACCACGAATTTGTATGGCTTCCATAGGAACTGTGTATGAAGAATGAACATAGAATAAGTCGTCGTGAATACCTGACTTCCAGCGCGGCTATGGCTGCAGCAGCTATGACCCTGCCGGGCACCAGTGTTGCTGATGAGACTTCTCCCCTGATACAAGGTAAGGCAGAGCACGTAATCTCTATCTGGCTTGGCGGTGGAATGGGCCAGGTAGACACCTTTGATCCCAAAGCGATAGGCGACGCGAAAGCGAACAAGGCTGGCTCTCTTTATGGGAGTGTCGATACGGCGGTACCGGGTGTTCGTGTCTGTGAACATCTCAAGCGCATTGCCCCATTAATGGACCGCGTTACAGCGGTACGCACTGTACATCACGAAGTCATCGACGAGCATGCTGCAGCCACCAACAGAATGCATACGGGGCGTCCAATCAGTGGTGCTATCAAATATCCCTCGCTGGGGTCCATGATCGCACATGAACGTGGTACAGTAAACGAGGATGTGCCACCTTATGTACTTATTGGCTATCCCAATGTGACCCGTGGTCCCGGGTTTCTGGGAGCACGCCATGGCTATCTATATCTCACGGACACCAGCCGTGGGCCTACAGGTCTATCGCGACCTGATTTTATGACGGCCGCGCGCCAGGCCCGACGAGAAAACTTTTTGTCTACCTTGCGCAGTGCGGGCGATGCTACCCACAGCGAGCCTGTGCGGGATTACGACGAAGCCATAGAGCGTAGTCTCGCCCTCAGCAGCCCCGAATTTAACCGGGTATTCAATCTCGATGCTGAATCCGCTGTTCTGCGCAATCGCTATGGGGGTGAGTTCGGTCAACGTTGCTTGTTGGCACGGCGACTGGTGCAGCGGGGGGTGCGATTCATTGAAGTTTCCCATAACCTGAGCTTTATCAATGGCGCGGGTTGGGATGTTCACAACGAAGGGATTCTCAATCAGCACGGCCTCATTCAGGAAATGGACACGGCCTTGGCTGCACTAATAACCGATCTTGAAGTGCAGGGCATACTGGATAAGACACTTATCAGTATTACGACAGAATTCGGTCGACCCTCCTCATTCGATTCACGGGGTGGGCGGGCACACCAGGGAACGGCCTTCAGTTGTGTGTTAGCAGGTGGCGGTTTGAATCACAAAGGGGCCTGGGGTGAGACCGATGAGCTATCGAAAAAAATTATAAGTAGCCCCGTAAGTGTCCCTGACTTCTTTGCTACGGTCATGGCGACCGTGGGTATGGACTATGGAAAGAGCCTCTACGACGGGGATCGCCCGGTTCCCATCACCGATGGTGGTTTGCCTATTGCTGAACTCTTTTCTTGATAGGA
>CALAXS010000288.1 GCA_937895305.1 uncultured bacterium | reverse complement strand
CCTTACAGGTACCCTGGGGCACACCGAGGAGATCCTGTGCTTTTACAAAGACATCATTCCAGAGACGGGCTTCCAGGTAATGCTCCATCTTGGGGCAGTAGAAATAAGAACCCTTGCCCTGCTCCAGACGCATCTTCGCGTTATGGAAAAAATAAATGGCAAAATCGAAAATGGAGCCCGAAGCCCGTTCACCATCCACAAGGACATGTTTCTCATCCAGATGCCAACCCCGTGCACGTACCATGAGAGTCGCGACGTTGTCGTTAAGTTTGTAATGCTTGCCACGGGCTTCGTCAACCAACTCAATAGTTCCCAGATTCGCATCCACCATGTTGACTTGGCCGTCGATGGTTGCTTCCCAGGTGGGGCAGTGGGAGTCTTCGAAGTCGGCCATGAAGCAGGTGGCACCGGAATTCAGCGCGTTGATGACCATCTTGCGGTCTACGGGGCCTGTGATTTCTACGCGACGATCCTGGAAATCAGCCGGGATTGGACCCACTTGCCAGTCGCCTTCGCGGACGGATGCGGTCGCTGGATCGTAGTCGGGCATAACGCCTGCATCGAGTTCGGCCTGACGCTTTTTGCGTGCTTCGAGCAGTTCGAGGCGACGGGGGTTGAATGCCCGGTGGAGGGTTGCATAAAACTCCAGGGCTTCGGTCGTCAGCACCCGTTTGTGGTTTTCGGTGATAGCACCCGTAATTTCTACGCCTGCTGGTAGTGTGAGTTCGTTGCCCATGAAGAATGAAGTCCTTCCCTGTTATGGTGTGGTTGCATCAATTCGTACTGGATTTAAGGATTTTGGTAGGCGGGTGTAGGTATGGATTGTATCCCCCTATAGCAGAATGCCCTGCACCCAATCAGGAAAAGATACCATTAAGTTTGAGCACTTGACAAATGAAAAGTTTCAATGCTTAATATAGGCGTAGCCTATGCTATTTGGCAGGGGCTCTAAACTTGAGTTATGATAGCCTAACGATAGGTAGGTAGAGGTGAGATATGGGAAATAAGGACTTACGGTACAAGCAAAGCCGATTGCAGCAGTTGCGTGGCTTTTGTTATGCAGCGGCGGAGGGCAGTATCTCTAAGGCTGCTGAGCGTATGTACTTAAGCCAGCCCTCGGTTTCGCTGCAGATCCAGGCGCTGGAGCGAGAGATGGCGGTGAATCTCTTTGAGCGGCGGGGGCCGAAGATTATGCTGACACCAGACGGGGAGCTGCTGTTTGAGCTGGCCATGCCTATCATTGACGGGGTGGATAATCTGCCGGATGATTTTGCTGCACGGCGTGGGGATATTGATCGGGGGCGGATTGATGTGGCGGCGGGGTGGTCGACCATATTGTATGTGATGCCGGATTATGTGGAAAAGTTTCGGAAGATGCATCCGAATATAGAAATGAAGTTGCATAATGTGACAGGCGCAGAGGGTATGGCGCAGTTGCGTGCGGGCCATGTGGATTTTGCGGTGGGGCCATTGCTGGATGTGCCGGAAGATGTCGTATTTCATCCTATTGTGTCGTATGAACCCATGTTGATTACGGCGCTGGATCATCCGCTGGCGAAGATGGAGAAGTTGACGTTGGTGGCCATGAGTGCGTATCCGTTTATCTTACCGCCACGCCAATTGAGTACGTGGAGTACGGTGGATAATATTTTCAAGAAGAACGGTCTGCCCTATGAGGTGGCTATGGAGGTGGGGGGCTGGGAAGTGATCAAGAAATACGTAGAGCTGAATCTGGGTATTTCGATTGTCATGTCTATCTGTATCACGGGGGAGGAGCGGTTGGCGATTCGTAAGGTGCGGCAGTTTTTCCCGGACCGTACCTATGGGATTGTGCTGCGGAAGGGGAAGCAGTTGAGTCCGCAGGCAAAACGGTTCATCGGGTTGATGTTGCCGGACTTTGAGGGGTGAATGGGTATACGCTGCAGACCAAGAATAATCTGTTTAAACACCCCTGACTCCTCAAATCCCGTCATTGTGAGGAGCGTAGCGACATGGCAATCTGGCTAGGCCCTGACGACTGGCCTGTGAAAATGACGGCCCCACCTTCCCTGTCTTTCCCGCGGAGGCGGGAATCACCGCATAAACAATCCTAACTCATGTTGGGACTGACACCACTTTACTTCTGGTTGAATCCGCCTGTTTTCTAAGGCAGTGCCTCGGGAACGAGAAAAATCGAACAAATGGCAAGGATAGACGTAGTAAAAGGTATAGAGTAGAATATAATAAAAGGGAGAGCGTTATGGTATGTAAAGACATACGCAAGAGTTTCTTTAACTGGACTTTGCTTTGTTGTCTGTTACTCACTTCCAATCATGCATATTCGTTGAGTGCTGAAATAAGTGGGACTCAATTTGCATTGCGTAGTGACTTACCGAAAGAAGATACTCAGGCGTTGTTTGATTTCACTACTGAACATATAGAATTCTTGAGCGGAAGATTTTTTAGCAATCACACCTACATGAGTTTTAAGGCTGACACCGCTTCAATTTCAGGATTAACGCAACTACTTTCAGTGAAAGCTCAATTGACCGTGCATGTGTATTTCAAGGCGTTTGATGATCCTGATGTCAGTTTTTCAATTCACCAGTGGAATGATAG
>CALAXS010000287.1 GCA_937895305.1 uncultured bacterium | reverse complement strand
ACAATTGGAATATTTAGCTTCGGCGGTGCGGGCGGCGCGTTCACAGCGGTAATGGCGGGACGTTCAGGACGACCGGGGTTGCACCACTCGAAGGTGTCTTCGCCGTAATAAAAATCCTTGGTCGCGGCGTCGTCATAGGCATAGACGAGAGAACGCAGCACAGGGCTGTAGCTGCTAAAGAGTTCCCAGTTCATGGCCACCTGTTGCGGCGGGGTCTTGGCGGGATAGGCGAGGATGATGCCCACCCGCGCGCTGTAGGTGCTCACCCGCTTGCGCTCGGCCTGCACCGCGAAGTCGGTAAAATCGAGGCCGTAAAAATCGAGACGATCGAGAACAGGCTGGACGCGAATACCGTCTATGCTGACGGGATTCTGTTTTTTGAAGAGTTCGAGGATGGCGTCCCGTGCGGCGTCTTGTTCATCCACCTCCAGAAAAGCGCGGTCCTTGCGTTCCACGGGAACCCATTGCTCCATGCTGAGGAGGGGCATAAGAATTTCGTGACGCACTTCCTGATCGGTGATGTAGATAAAAGAATACACCGCGCCATAGCTGTTGATGCCCAGGGTCTCATCGGCTTCCTTTTCCAGACGCGCTTCGTCAACGGCACCTGGCATGATTGGGGCCTGTGGCGGTCCGGACCAGTCGATGCGCACGGAGTACGGTATGCCCTTGGTCAATACGCGCTCATGCTCAATTTTCACCTCATCGCGATGAAGGCGCAGCCACATATTCGCAGGCAGAAAAACCTTGTCCCCGCCAAAGTCCTGGTGAAAGGTGAGGTGCGTGGGCGGTGCGTCAAGTTTGAATTCCAGCTCGTACTCAATGTTGTAACTCATGAGGTAGGCCACATGAACACCTTCGGCTTCCATCTCGGGCGGCGTGATTTTCGTGAGTTCCCCTTCCAGGGGAATGCCGTCCACATCCATGATGTGAAAATGCTTGAGCACAAAATCACCGTGGGGCACCATGGCTTCCAGGACTACATCGGGCGGTAGAAAATTGTCGTCATTGGGTTCCAGCTCCTGATACAGGACCAGGTCCTCCACGAGAACCGAGAGCTTCGCAGTGATACTGGTTTCGGTGACGTTCACATACGCGTCGGACAGCGAGATAGGATGGGCAAATGCGGTAGTGCAAAGCAGGGTCAACATCACAACCAGGGGAATACTTCTCGTTCCCAAGCTCTGCTCCGGAAAACAGGCATATTCGACTGGAAATGCTACAGCCTCAGTCCCGGTTTGGGCTAAGGATGCTGACGCGGAGATTCCTGCCTTCGCAGGAATGACAAGAAGTGCGACATTATTCCACATTCTCTGCAACAAACCAAGCGGTTTTGAAAGAAAGTATTTTCTTAAAAAGAAAGAGCGGAGCGAGCTTCCTCGCAATGAAGGTTTTCTCGTTCCCAAGCTCTGCTTGGGAATGCATACACCGGAGCTCTGCTCCGGAAAACAGGCATACTCGACTGGAAATGCTACAGCCTCAGTCCCGGTTTGGGCTAAGGATGCTGACGCGGTGATTCCTGCCTTCGCAGGAATGACAAGAAGGGCGATATTATTCCACATTCTCTGCAACAGACCAGACCATTGGGAGCAAGAGGTTGCCGCGTCGGCGGAGCCTCCTCGCAATGACGAGAACATTCGAAAATTCAATAAATTAATTTTTTTTCGCAGGTTGTGCTTCAGTCGCATGGCTACTTAGGCTTTCTTTCGGTATCAGGAATGAGGTATCAGGTTCTCCGCCACATCAGTGGCATAGGCCTTGTATGCCGGGACGATTCCGGTAATGGCACCCAGGAGGGTCATGCCTATGGGGGTCAGATAGAGGGACGGGTGTAGCATGAATACTTCCAGGACGACACCCGTTTCCTTGCGCACGGCGTAAGACGCGCTGAAGAGAATGACACCATAAAATAGCCAGCCGAGAACCGAGCCAAGGGCGGCGATGGTAGCCGCTTCCAGGACGATGGCGGAGAAGACTGTTCTGCGGCGTGCGCCCAGGGCACGCAGGATAGCGAACTCACGACGGCGCTCGTTGATGGTGTTATAGATACTGGCGAGGATGGCGGCCCCGGATACGAGCACGACGAGATACGCGACGAGTTCGAAGATTCGATTTACCCAGCCGATTTTGTCGAAGAGTTCGAGCATGACCCGGCCAATGGGAAAGGCAAGGGTATACTCTTTTCCGATCATGTTTATTTGTTGGTTGAGGTTCATGCCGAGGGTCGGACTGGAGAAGGAGAGCATAACCGCGCTCACTTCCTTATGTTCCTCGGGGATGGCGTGGGTGCCGTGGTGTTCGTAGTGTTCACCCGCACCTTTCAGCACATGACCGTCCATGTGAAAGATGCCCTCGATGGGAATCCACACGACACGGTCCGAAGGGCTGTTGGTGGGTTCCAAAATGCCCACCACCGTGTACTCATCCTCGTGCTCGCTGCCCTCTGCATAATTCACGCCATGGGACGGGTGGATGTGATCGCCAACGCTGATACCCAGTTGCTCCGCCACATAACTGCCTACCACGGCCTCAGCGTACCCATCCTCGAAGCTGCGCCCATCACCAACAAACCGAAATTTCTGGCCCTTCTGATACTCGAAGTCCGAAAACAGCTCGGTAGATGTGCCCACAATGCGGTATCCGAAATAGTTATCGCCCGTGGCGTAGGGTATGGCCAGACGTATGCCGGGGGTATCCTCTTTTAATTTTTCATAGACCGACCAGGGGATGTTGCCGGGGGAAGTCTCCAGATGAAACACGGTGTTGAGGACCAGCTGCAACTGACTACCACGCGCACCAAGAACCGCGTCGAAACCCACATCGCCACCGGAGAAGGCCTCGCGGGTCTGCTGCTGAATACTGAAGACCGACATGGTGAGACCGCTCGCGAGGCCCACCGCCAATACCGTGATGATGGTGGAGAAAGCATGCTGCCGGAGGCTGCGCCGGACCAGAAGAAAGATGCCGCCACTCATGAGGCCACCTCCCGCATGGCGTGATTGATATCGTCGAAGTCCTGGCAGGTATCAAATTGCTCCAGCACCGTGTCGTCATGACTCACCAGCAAAAGCGCGGCCTCGTTTTCCTTGCAAATCTCGCGTATCAAGGCGAGGGATTCCCCGGCATGATGACGGTCCAGGTTCCCCGTCGGTTCATCCGCCAACACAAGGTCCGGGTGATTCGCCAGTGCCCGCGCTACGGCCACACGCTGCTGCTGACCTACGGACAACTGTCGGGGACGATAATGCATGCGATCCGCGAGGCCCACGCGCTCCAGCAACGCTTCTGCATAGGCGCGGTCGGCACCGGGGCCAAAAAGCATACCGAGCAAGACATTCTCCACTGCGGTGTAGCCCTGGAGGAGGTTGAAAGTCTGAAAGACATAGCCAATGGAACGGGCGCGGAGCTGGTCCCGATTTGATTCGTTGAGTTGGTGCAGGGCTTTGCCACACAGGATGACCTCACCGCTATCCGCCTGGAGAATACCCGCCACCAGATTGAGGAAGGTCGTCTTGCCCGAACCGCTACTCCCACGCAGGGCGACCTGCGCACCGGATTCCATGGCAAAGGATGCCACATCCACCACCATAGACGTTTCACCGTCGGGGGCGCGATAGGATTTTTTCAGGTTGTTGACGCTAAGGACCATGGGGGGTGCTACCTTAAAGTTGGAACGCACCTATCATACGCGTCAACGGGTTGAAGCAGCAAGCACTGCATTGGTGGCGTGGAAGTCTGGCAACTATCAGCATTTGTCAGTATACTGGGCCTCGTATATAGCACAAAGGGAGACCCGTCATGACAAACGCAGTGGATAAAGCAACAACCATTCGCGAGGGCGAAGAGTTGGACCTCGGCGTACTGGAAGCGTACCTGAAGGATTCCATACCGGGCCTGGAGGGCGCGTTGACGGCGAAGCAATTCCCCAGTGGTTTCTCAAACCTGACCTATCTCCTCAAGGTAGGTGAGCGCGAGATGATTCTGCGTCGGCCGCCCTTCGGCTCCAAGGTAAAATCCGCCCACGACATGGGCCGGGAGTACAAGGTGCTCTCTGCATTGAGCCCCGTCTATCCCCCCGCACCCAAGCCCTTGGTGTTTTGCGAAGACGAGGCTATTCTCGGTGCCGACTTTTACGTCATGGAACGCATCAAGGGCATCATTGTTCGCGGGAATAAACCCGATGGCTTTCATGTCGATGCCACGACCGTGCAAGCTGCATGCGAATCCATGATTGATAACCTCGCAAAATTACACAGCCTGGATTACAACGCCGCAGGGCTGGGCGACATGAAGCGGGACGGCTCTTATGTGGAGCGTCAGGTCAAGGGCTGGGTGAAACGCTACGGCGGTTCCCAGACCGACGAAGTTGAATCCATGGACCAGGTGGGCCAATGGCTCGAAGCCAATTACCCTGCTGACACCGACTCCGTACTGGTGCACAACGATTACAAATTCGACAATGTAGTCCTGGACCCCAGCGACCTCACCAAAATCATCGGCGTCCTCGACTGGGAGATGTGCACCATCGGCGACCCGCTCATGGATCTTGGCACCTCCCTCGGCTATTGGATGGAACCCAAGGATACAGACATCGGTGTAGTCTCCTGTTTCTTCACAAACGAGCCCGGCTACATTAACCGCCAGGCCGTTATCGACCGCTACGAAGCCCAGTCCGGCCGTGACGTGAGCAATGTCCTCTTCTACTACGTCTTCGGAATTTACAAGCTCTCCGTCATCGTCCAGCAAATCTATTACCGCTATAAAAAAGGCCTCACCAAAGACAAGCGTTTCGCCGCTCTTATCTTCGTCGTCGGCGCCCTCGGCATGCGCGCTATGGAAGCGATTGACCAGGGAAAAATTTAGACCGTAGCACATGTTTCTGGAGTCTCAACGTAACTAAAAGGTTGTCACCCCTGCGAAGGCAGGGGTCTCCCTGTCGCCACTCCTGACACAAGTCGGTACAATAGATGTCATCCCCGCTTTCGCGAGGATGACACCATCGTATTAAATCTAAGGACGTTTACATGTTGAATCGATTCATTCTCCTATTTACTCTTCTCCTTCTCACCCCGGCCTTCGCTGTGGACGTTTCAAAACTCCCTGTACTCCCAGCCGATGAAGGTGTGCAATCCGGCGACTGGCTGGTGGAAGCACCAGCACAATCCGCCGGGGTTTATCGCGATGCAGACAGCACAGCACTCATCCTGTCCAATGGATTGATTCGTCGTACCATTCGCGTTGAGGACTATGCAGCCACGGTGGGTTTTGACAACCTCGTGACAGGCGAGGCTTTGTTGCGCGGGGTAAAGCCGGAGGCAGAGATTCAGGTCAATGGGGTGCGTCTTCCGGTGGGGGGCGCTACGGGCCAGCCCAACTATGCCTTTCTCCGCCCGGAATGGATTGACACATTGCAGAATGACGCGGGTGCCCTCCAGCTCACAGGTTATGAAGTGAGCAAGCCCCAGGCACGCATGGATTGGGCGCAGGTGCGTCATCATGCACCCGACGTGGCGTGGCCACCCAAGGGGGTTTATCTGCGTATGGACTACACCATGCCGCAGTCGTCGGCACTGGTAAATTCGGATGCCTTGCTACCCAGCGATTTCGGGCGGACAGCGCTCTATGAAGACAGCTTCATGGCGCTGGATGGGGGATGGACTATCCATCGCTATGAAAAGCACGAGCGCAGTTCCTTCGAGAATGAGGGGAAGGTGGGCGAGATCTATACGCCCCGTGACACGGCGGTCTATGCGGAGCGTGCCTGGCCGGAGGGCGCTACACTGGCGGAGTTAACGTTGAGTCCCGGCACAGACCGGAGTCAGGATTGGGGTGCGGGTATTGCGCTGGTGTGGAAGCGGGAGACGGTGCGCTTTGCACTGCGTCCGGGCGGAAACAGCTATGACAACAGTGCCATGATGGGGGTGTGGGACGGGACTAAACAGCACAAGGCGGCCGGGGGTAGGCAGTCGTTGGACCTGAGCAAGTCCTGGACCTTGCGCATGCGATTGAATGACAACAAAATCCATTGTGAAGCACGACCGGAGGGCGGTGCCTGGGCGAGCTATCATGTCATTGAATTGCCAGACGATCCGGGTACCCCCACCAAGGTGCGCATTGGTAAACTGGACATCCGGGGAAAGGGGTCGGACAACAGTACGCCGGGCGATCTGGTGCGTTTGCAGATGCAACGCTTCGTGGCCTATGGACCCGCTACAGCACAGGACGAATCCCTGGCAGACATCGCGGTGTCGGTCCATTATGAATTGTATGATGGCGTACCCGTGCTGAGTAAATGGATCACGGTGACGAATAACGGTGGTGAGGCCATCACGCTGGATACGTTTACCAGCGAAATCCTCGCTGCAGTAGAGCATGGCTCTTATGTGGAGTCACGGACGAAGGCCTTCCCCACGCCGAATATCCATGTAGAAACCGACTATGCTTTCAGCGGTATGACGGCCCTGAATACGAGTCGCTTTTCGGTGCATTGGGTACCGGATCCGGACTACCACACCCAGGTGAACTACCTTCGCCTCACGCCGTGTCTGCTGGAGGTACGTCCCGAGCTGGGGCCGGGCGCCCGTATTGATACGGGCGAGACCTTTGAGTCCTTCCACGCTTTTCTCTTGCCCCAGGACAGCACGGACCGCGAGCGCAAGGGGTTGGCGCAGCGACGTATGTACCGCACCGTCGCGCCCTGGGCCACGGAAAATCCGCTTATGATGCACGCGCGATTTTCCGACGAGGAAGCGGTAAAACTCGCCATCGACCAATGCGCTGAGGTGGGCTTCGAGATGGTTATCCTCACCTTTGGCAGTGGCTTCAACATCGAAGACGACTCCGACGAATACATCGCCAAGATGAAGGGCTATGCTGATTATGCGAAGTCGAAGGACATCGAGATTGGTGGCTACTCCTTACTCTCGTCGCGGAACATCGATGCGGAGACGAACGTGACCCTGCCCGAAGGGGAACGACCGACTTTTGGTAATGCGCCCTGTATCGGTAGCGAATGGGGCCAGGACTATTTCGCCAAGCTCTATAACTTTTACGAGAATACGGGCTTCATGCTGCTGGAACATGACGGCTCCTATCCCGGCGATGCGTGTACCTCTACCAGCCATCCCGGCCACGTGGGCTATGCCGACTCGCGCTGGGAACAGTGGTCGGTCATCAAGGATTTCTATCAGTGGTGTCGCGCCAAGGGCATCTACCTCAATGTGCCGGACTACTATTACCTCGCCGGGTCGAATAAATGCGGCATGGGTTACCGCGAAGTGAACTGGTCCCTGCCGCGCGCGCAGCAGGTCATCCACACCCGCCAGAATATATTTGACGGTACCTGGGAAAAGCTGCCTTCTATGGGGTGGATGTTTGTGCCCCTCACCGAATACCACGGGGGTGGAGAAGCGGCGACTATCGAACCGCTGGACGAACATAAGGACCACTATGGTGCCATGATAGACAGTAACCTCGGCCTCGGTGTGCAGGCCTGCTACCGGGGGCCGCGCCTCTTCGATACCGACGCGACCAAGGCCATGGTGAAAGGGCGGGTGGACTGGTACAAGAAATACCGCGCTATCCTCGAGAGTGATGTGGTCCATGGGCGTCGTGCTGATGGACGTAGCGTGGACTGGATGCTCCACGTGAATTCCAAGCTCGACACCAAGGGGATGCTCGTCGCCTTTAATCCTGCTAACGAAGCCGTCACCCAAACGCTCACCGTGCCCTTGTACTACACCGGCCTCAAAGACGCCGCCACCGTCACCAACGCCGACGGCGCAGCGCAGATACTTCCCCTCGACCGCGACTATAGCGTCGAAGTGGACATCACCCTACCCGCGCAGGGCTTCGGGTGGTGGACCGTGGAGTAGGTTGCGTGCGCCTTGGGTTTCCGGGGCAGAGCCCCGGTATATGCATTCCCAAGCAGAGCTTGGGAACGAGGAGTTAACAATAGCCTATGTGCCTAAGAAATCCGAATATGGCTGCAATTAGCCCCAGAAAATCTAGCAAATTGCCAAGTAATTTATTTCGTCTTGGGTAACCACTCA
>CALAXS010000286.1 GCA_937895305.1 uncultured bacterium | reverse complement strand
CTGTGCTCTGTTGACCCTTACGGGGTGCCCGTTCTTTGACACGATGTTGTTGACTCGCAATATAAGGATTCAGGATCGCGGCAGCACGTTTGCTCTTGGGCGATTTAATCCAAAGTGCCAGGGCAGTGTGGACCTGGTCCGGCGCATCCAGGAAAAAACGATGCACATTCAGTCGCGCTATTCGCCGGGGCATGTCATAGCGCACCGACATCATGGTTGAGCTGTTGTTATTGATTCGAAGATGGATGTGGTATCCGCTGCGTTCAGACAGACGACTGCGCATGGCATCGGCAAGGTCCTGCAAGATTTCGGGCGCAAGATGCTCCGATGGCGTGCGGGATTCTGTTTTCCCTTCCCAACGAAATTCAAGCTGTTCAGTCATGTATGTTATTCCTTACACGGCCAATCATAACACGGTACTGCACAATGGCCCAACTGGCACGACCGCTATAGACCCGACACCCTTACCTGTTATACTCTTTTTCATTATCAAGGTTTTCTGGAGTAACACATGCACATCCTGATTACAGGCGGTGGCGGCTACCTCGGCTATTGGGTCGCCCGAAAAGCCATGGAAGAAGGCCATAGCGTACGTTTATTAGACCGTTATTGCTTCGGTGATTCGGCGCTGACCGCACTACGCGAAACGGGTACAGTCGAATCCATCACAGGGGACATACGCCGTCTTCAGGATGCAGAAGGCCTCTTTGATAGCATTGATGCCGTGATTCATCTGGCCAGCCTGGCCAACGACCCGTCCTGCAACCTCGATGCTGACATGGCCCAGGATGTTAACGTGGAAAGTACCATGGAACTGGCGCGTCGTGCTGCGGAGTCCAATGTCCGCCGTTTTGTTTTTGCGTCGACCTGTGCGGTCTATGGTCAGGGGGTATTTGAATATCTCGATGAGGCCAGCCCGGCCAATCCGGTTTCACTCTTTGGCAAGACCAAGCTGGAAGCGGAAGAGGGTCTGTTAAAACTGGCCGGCAACAATTTTGAGCCTGTTATTGCCCGCACTGCCACCCTCTTTGGTTGGTCTACCCGTATGCGCTTTGACCTCGCTATTAATCAGATGGTGGCCACAGCAGCCCGCAAGGGGCGTATTGAAGTCCGGGGCGGGGGTAAACAATGGCGTCCCTTCATCCATGTTCAGGACGCAGCGCAAGTACTCTTGAATTTTGCCACTGCACCCGCTGAAACCGTATCGGGCGAAATTTTTAACGTGGGCAGCGACGACAGTAACCGCCAGATTGCAACGTTGGGGCACCAGATCGCCCGGCATCTGGGTAATGTAGAGGTCGATATTGCGCGGGATGACCCGGACCAACGCGACTTCCGTGTCATCTTTGGCAAACTGAAAGAGACCTTTAACTTCACACCGGCCATGTCCATAGAGCAGGGTATAGATGAGGTCATGGGACAGCTCCAGGCACAGCCGGATCTGGAACCTTTCGACGAAGATTACTTTAATGTTTCCCGGATGCGTTCTCTACGGAGTACCCCGGTGGATGAGGGTGGAGAACCCATCGCCGCCCGGTTTATTCCGCTGGCCAAACCCAGTTTGGGCGTAGAAGAGGAACAGGCCCTGCTGAACGTGCTCCGCACGGGCTGGATTACTTCCGGTCCCAAGGTACCCGCTTTTGAAAAGGCATTCGCAGAATATGTAGGGGCCCCGGATGCCGTGGGGGTTTCCTCTTGCACCGCTGCGTTGCACCTTTCCCTCGTGGATATGGGGGTTAAGCCCGGCGATGAAGTCATTACCGCACCCATCACCTGGGCCAGCACAGGTAACACCATGCTCAATATGGGTGTGAAGGTCGTCTTTGCGGATGTGGACCCGGTCACCCTCAATATGGATCCGGCTTCCCTTGCAGAGCGCATCACGCCCAGGACCAAGGCTATCATGCCCGTGCATCTTGCGGGGCATCCTTGCGACATGAATGCGATACAGTCGGTGGCGGATGCACATGGTATTCCCATTGTGGAAGACGCAGCCCATGCCCTCGGTACAACCTACCATGGAAAAGCTATTGGTGCTGTGAGTCCCTACACCTGCTTCAGTTTCTATGCGATTAAAAACATCACCACCATCGAGGGCGGTATGATAACGGTCGATAACCCTGAAAAGGCAGACCGTCTTCGCTTCCTTGCAACCAATGGCATGTCCCAGACTGCCTGGGATCGCTATGGACGCAGTGCGGTGTCTACCCCCATGGAAGTAGTAGCGCCCGGTTACAAATACATCATGGGTAATGTGAGTGCTGCCATGGGGCTGGAACAACTCAAGAAATTTCCTGACTTCAAGGTCGCCCGAAAACGTATCGCCAATATGTACCGCCACGTCCTGAGCGATATTGACGAAATTCAATTGCCACCTGAGCCTGTAGAAGGTGGTCATGCCTGGCACCTTTTTGTGATTCAGTTCTGCCTGGAAAAACTGTCGAAGAACCGGGATGAACTCGCCCATGCCCTGCGCATGGAGAATGTGGGTTCCGGGGTGCATTTTTATGGTCTTCACCTGCACCAATACTACCGGGAAACATTGGGCATGACGCCAGCGTATTGCCCGCAAGCTACCGAAGTGTCAAAGCGAATTCTTTCCTTGCCCCTTCACCCCCATATGACCGATAAAAATGTACATGAAGTCGTGGCCGCGTTGAAGAAAGTAATTCACCACGCGAAGAAATAGCAGGATACAGCACTGTGACAAACCCGGACCGAACCTATTTACCCAATTCAAAAGATTGCTTTGTCTGTGGCGAAGATAACCACGCAGGGCTACAGACTCGTTTCTTTGTCGAAGAGGATAAGGTCAAGATGGACCTGGGGGTGGCCCTGCACCACTGCGGATATGAAAATACCGTGCATGGTGGAATAGTTTCTGCCGCGCTGGATGAATGTATGGGCTGGGCAGCAGCGCGTGCTATCAAGCGTATGTGTGTTACGGGTGAACTCAAAGTGCGTTTTATCAAGCGCGTACCCGCCGATCACGAATTGACCGTCATTGCTGAAGTGGATAAGGCACACAAACGCATGGTCTATACCACAGCACGTATCGAAGACGAAGCGGGTGATGTTTATGCCCGTGCTGAAGGGCGATTCCTTCCCCTGTCGGTGGAAGAAACACTTCAGGTGGATGAAAATCTGCTGTATCGCGATGGTGATGAACGGGTTTTTCAGGAATTGCACAGTCAAGGGCAAGGTTAAGCGAATGCGGGAGAATGAACGTGGTGCCTGCTGAAGACCTTTCACCCGATGTGATTCGTTACGTCCTCTATCAGAGTATGCAATGGGTTTATGCGCCGGGTTTCAGCGAAACTTTTTGCTCGGTACTCTGTGGTGAGGAGCGAAGTCGTGTTGATGCCCATTGTGATCCGGCACTTTCCTACGATGCGGTATTGCTGAATCTTGACAGTGATCATGAAGTGGCACTTGGTCAGATAAACAACGCCCGGAACAGTCTCGGCGAATTCGGTTTTTATTACCTTTTTTATCCTTCACTGGAATGTCTGGACTATGCCTTGCAAGCTACCGGACTGATTCCCTATGCTGCATGGAAATTCGCAGGACCTGGACTCATCTACCAGGATTGTGATCATCTAAGCGCAGCAACTGGCCTGGTCATGGTTGTGCCCGGTGACTATAGTCCAATCGCCCATGTCCGCAATTTACAGGCCAAAAATGAAAAAGTTGCATGGGCCTATGAAGTACTCATTAACAGCCACGAGGAGAAGCTCCCGACCCTTGAGATGCGGGGCGATCTTGCAGTGGAAAAGCTCTACTGTCTTCTACAGTACGATAAAAACGGGGACGCACCCGGGCGATTGAATCGCCTGGCCCGTGCACTGGATGAGTTTTATAAATGCAGCACCTATACACCATACAATCCCCGGGCCTATATCACAATGGGGAGCTTTTGGGAGCAATTGGGCAGGCCCGATATGGCGAAGCGGTATGTGACCTCCCTGAACCATATTCTTCAGGACACAGAGCTATCCCGGCTCGAAGAACGATTCACCACAACGGTACCATCTTATGCGGATGCGACACCACCCGTGTGGAGCGGTAAACCCTGTCGCATTCTCTATCTCCTGCACACCCAATCGGATTATGGTTCCGATACCCTCTATGATGGACTTTGTGCACTATTGGGGGATGATGCGGTCGTGGAATATCCCTGGAAACCGACCCTTCATGGTCAGGATGTTGAGATGGCATTTGGCTATCCTTGCGTGTATGAGCGTGGGGGAGAGGCTCAATCGCTGGAGCATATCTGTGCTGCACTCAGCGCAGGAGCTTTTGACCTGGTTCTTTACTCAGACACATTGCAAACCCAGGACCGGGCCGAGATGCAGACCCTCATCCAGGCGGCGGGTGATACACCACTATTTCTCCTCGATATGTGGGATCAGTGCGGCAATTATTTTGAGGAGATCCAATCCTTCATTGGTGCAAAAGAGGTCCGGGCCGCCTTTAAACGGGAAAAATTGAAAGGTGTTGATTACGGCCACAATGTGATTGCCTTGCCCTTTGCATTCAATGATAGCGGAAAAGCACGTGTGCCCTGGGAGGCACGTAATGAACTCTTTTTTTGGGCTGGCAAGTTCCAGGCGGGTACGCGTCGTTTGTACCTGGAATATCTGAACAAGGCCTATAACCTGGATGTGAACCGCAAGCTCAGCCCTGAACGCTACGCAGAGACCATTGCCCATGCGCGAATGGGCCTGTCTCTCTTTGGGAATGGATTCGATACGGTGCGTTATTGGGAGCTGCCCGCTTATGGCTGCTGTATGTTTTCAGAATCGATACCCATAGAGATCCCCCACAATTTTCGGGATGGCCGGGAAGCGGTTTTTTTTGATGATCTGAAAGTG
>CALAXS010000285.1 GCA_937895305.1 uncultured bacterium | reverse complement strand
AGAGTGTATTCATTGGTTTTGGTGTGGATTGCAATAGTTTTGATTTCATGTGGTGTGAAGCTGAGGATGATCGGCCGGAACAGCAGGCTGCCTTTGATGGTCGCTTCCGTGTCCTTGCCGATAGTTTCATAGGCGCGGAGAATCAGGCCATTGTCGTTTTCTGCATGTTTTATAACACTGACCAGCACATGGTCATGGTCGCAGGAAAGCATGGAATCTTGCGCAGGGCGGGTACCGGGGTGTGCGGATTCGACCAGTGGAATAACAGGTTGATTCAGTTCCCAGGCACGATGGGGAATGGCCCATTCTTTCCAGTCAGTGGTGTGGGGGAGGAGTTGGAAGTTCATGGAGTGCCAGCCCTGATCCATAATGGCAATGTCGCAGTCATCGGTATAGATAGCGGGGTCGTGGTGCGCGTAGGCAGAACTGCGCAGGAGTGTCATGCGCATGGATTGGTTGAGGGTGTCAAAGGCATATTTAGAATCAT
This sequence comes from uncultured bacterium, assembly GCA_937895305.1. Lineage (GTDB taxonomy): Bacteria > Hydrogenedentota > Hydrogenedentia > Hydrogenedentales > JAEUWI01 > CALAXS01. The sequence goes on along the minus strand of CALAXS010000285.1, from coordinate 2,248 downwards.
TGAGTATGGAAAGCCCATAGGGTTGCCCTGCTACGGTACCACTCAAATCAAACCATTGCTGACCGGGACATTCCTCTCCATTGGCTTCGTGGACCTGATGCCCATAGGCTGTGTCGTAGGTGGTGGTGCCTGCTTCGATGGTGGTGTCCCATCCGATTTTCAGCATGTGGTAGGCTTCTTGCCAGTTCACCTTCAGGTGGATGCCGATGCGTGGGTCATCACGATAGAGGGTGTATTCCTGTATGGCGCTACTTTCCCTATAGTTACTCTTAACCTGGATGGTGGCCAACACATCCCCTTCCTCAACAATGCGGGCTGTGGCTTTTTCAAAGCACCCGACTTCGTCGCGGAAGCCTTTAATGCCATGGCTCCAGGTGTCAGAGGGGTCATTGAGAACTACGAGGTAGTTGCCCTGTGTTAACAGTTCAAGATTATTCTGCTTGTCCAGCAAACGTGTAATATGGCCTTGTCGGGAATCAAGCTCTATGCGCCACCAGTCATTTTCGAGGTGGGTCGTGCTGGCTTCAAGGCTTTGGGTATGGGCTATGGATTGCGCTCCAGCCCGAACATGAAAACAACTGTAGCCCAGTGCGGGCACCTGGGCCATGAGGGTGTATTTCGAGCCCGTGACTTTATCGCCCCGTGTCTTTTGAAGGGGCACAGGATTTTCATTGGAATCGACGATGTGGAGATGGGGGTAGGCCTTCCAGGGGCCGAACGTTTTTAGGGGAATCACGTTTGGGTCTTCCGTGTCTGCTGCGGTATCCAATGCACGTTCAACAATGGGGGAGAGGTCCACCCGTTGATGTACGGGCCAGGGCAAGGGATTGAAGAGAACGGCGGTGTTGCCCGCTGCTGTGGTATCGATTTCATTGGCAAGACACTGTAAGGCTTCGTTGATGATGGTATCAGCGGTGTGGCGTGCTGCGCCCATTTGATCGCGGGTATGGGTATAGGTAATTTCCAGGCTGGTACCTGCGAGGATGTCATGGAATTGGTTGTAGAGCAGATTCTTCCAGGCTTCCTCCAGTTGGTCTTTGGGATATGCACGTTTGAGATCGAGCCAGGCGATTGAAGCCATGCGTTCAGCAGTCATGAGGGCGTGTTCGGTCTGGCGCATCCACTGTTTTACACCGGCGTGGGCAGAATAGCAGCCTCTTGCGTGGTTTTGAAGATCATGGGCTATGGTTGCCAGGGGGACATTCCGATCCTGTTTCTGAAAAGCCTGCATGTATTCATGTAGTGTAGCGAATTCTACTTTGGGCTTGGAGTCGTCCTCTTGTGCGTTACGGATGACTTGCATGGCGCTTTTGGTGGGACCACCACCGTGGTTACCCACACCGAAGAATGCGAGGACCTGGGTCTGACCGGGATTGAGATGCTCGTGGGTCGTGAAGCGGCCGATACGCTCTTCCAGGAGCGTGGCATCGGCGTTGTAGTCTTCCAGAAGGTTGGTCGTGAGTACCTGTGAGCCGTCCGGGGCTTGCCAGTTGAAGGTTGTGCCGTTGGGATAATCCATCTCAACGACAGGCATGGGGCGCATGTAGATGTAATAGTGCATGCCCAATTTTTTAAGGAACTGTGGTAGCTGTCCGGTGTGACCGAAGGAGTCCGGGTTGAAGCCGACTTTCGCGCATTGGTTGAAATGGCGCTTGAAGAAGTGTTGGGCATAAAGCCCCTGACGCACGAAGGCTTCACCACAGGGAATGTTGCAGTCGGGTTCAATCCACATGCCGCCAGCAAGTTCCCAGCGTCCTTCTGCCACACGTTTCTTAATGGCCTCGAACATAACCGGGTCACAACGGTGAATCCAGTCGTAGAAGCAAGCACTACTGGCGCTGAATCGCACATCAGGATCTTCGGCAAGGCGGTCCAGTGCACTGCGAAAGGTGGCACGGACTTCCTCATATCCTTCGCGCCAGTCCCATAGCCAGGTAGGGTCAATATGACCGTGTCCGATCATGTGGAGGGTAGCTGTTTTGTAATTGTTGCTCATAGGTATCCTGAATGTAGTGAAAGATATTATGCTAATGTTTGTGCGTTAAGGAATAACACTAAATCAAATCAATAAAAACATCAATCTAACGCGTCATTGCGAGCCGAGTGTAAACGAGGCGTGGCAATCTAGCTTGGCCCGGAAGATTTAAATGTTGGAGACATGGTTACCACTGTATAGCCAACTGGACAAAGCCAGATTGCCGCGTCGCTGCGCTCCTCGCAATGACAGTTGAGAACGAAACTTTCAGTA
>CALAXS010000284.1 GCA_937895305.1 uncultured bacterium | reverse complement strand
CATACGCTACGCCTCTGTTTCCTGCCATCGAATTTCTCCTTGTTTAAGCTAATCAAGAACTACCCAATAAAAAAAATACAATCTGTAATGATGTATGTTTACCCGAAAACAATCTGCCAATGCTTATATCCGGGAAACGTACCTTCTGTTATTTCATACTCATCACATAAAAAGCCAATTTCATCAGTATAGCCTTCATCGCCACTATCCGCTACAATAAATAAAAAATAAACAAAGTGACCCCCACCATGTACAAACGCATGCCCCTACTTATACTTATAACGCTCAGCCTCGCCTGTGCCCACACCCCGCGCCATACCGAGCCCGGCACAGACATCGCCCAGGCCCTGCCTGCTCCCACCCCGCCCATCGTCGTCCTCACTTTCGACGACTCCGTACAATCCCACCGCGATTTCGTAGCACCCCTGCTCAAGGAATACGGTTTCGGTGCCACCTTCTTCGTCACCCAGTTGTGGATGAACGATACCGACAACTTCATGACCTGGCAAGACATCGCCGACATTCATAGCATGGGCTTCGAAATCGGTAACCACTCCTGGACCCATCGCGGCTTCAACACCCAGGCCGCAGCCGATGCCATGGAAGAAGAACTCGCACAGGTCAATGTCCAACTCGCCAATGTCGGCGTCCCCAAACCCGTTTCCTTCGCCTGGTGTGGCAACGCCTTCGGCCCCGCCTGTCGTAACAAACTCGAAGAACTCGGCTATAAATTCGCCCGACGGGGTATGCAACCCGAACTCCCCTATGGCGAGATTCACATCGGCCCACAATACGACCCCGCCAAACACGACGCCCTTCTCATCCCCACCACCGCAGACGCCTACCCCAAATGGACCCTCGACCACTTCAAGAAAATAATCGACCAGACCCAACCCGGCACCTTCACCATCCTCCAATTCCACGGCGTACCCGACCTCGCCCACCCCTGGGTGCACACCTCCCCCCAACGCTTCAAGGAATTCATGGCCTACCTCAAACAATCCGGCGCCGCCGTCATCGCCCTCCGCGACCTCACCACCTACACCCAGGCCCCCCTCAACCCCGACGACCCCATGCGCACCACCACCTACCCACAACCCAAAGAATAGCCCTGCTTTCTCTGCCATCTTGCCCCTACACGTCATCCCCTCTTATGCTCTTCCCCCTCGTTCCCATGCTCTGCGTGGGAATGCATACGGGACTCCATATTCGTGGTCGGTCTGGCTGACACCATATATACTTAAAACTCGCTTGGGTTCCCACGCACAGCATGGGAACGAGCACGGCTCGTTATGCAGCCCCTTCTTCCCTGTCATTCCCAACTCGATTGGGAATCCCCCTAACGGTATCCCAGCCCCCAGTCGGAGAAAACACCACCCACCGACTTCTCCTCTTCTCCTCTTCTCCTCTTCCCATCTTCCCATCTTCCCATCTTCCCATCTTCCCCTCTTATCCCATCTGTGTAAATCTGTGCAATCTGTGGGCAAAATTTCTTCCCCCTCCCCATCCTTCCCTCTCCCTCTTTTCCCAATCTGCGTTAATCTGCGCAATCTGCGGACAAAAAAATACCCTCCCCCACCTGTGTTCTCTGTGCCCTCTGTGGTTAATTCCCCAAACGTGACAGCCCGCCCTGCCATGAGGTACCATAGCGCCTTAACCATATAAAGGGTCTCCCATGAAAAAGCTATCTATACTCCTCCTCATCCTGTGTCTGGGCATAAGTCCGCTCATCTCCGCCGAAAACGACCCGGCCCGGCAAAAGCTGGAAGAGGCCATGACCTTCCTTTCCGGCCAGACTGCCCTCTCCACCAGCCTCGCCATGACCATCCAGGTTCAGCAGGACGGGCAACCCCGCAGCATCACCCTTTACGTCGATCTCACCCTCCAGGGCGACGATAAATTTCATGCAAAAATAAAAACACCCCAGGAGGAAGCCGCCATTATCAGCGATGGTGAAACGCGCTGGGTTCACCTCATCACCCAAAAAGAATACATCGAAGCCCCTGCGCCCGAAGAACGCAGCGATCTCGTGAGTATGCTGGCCAGTGGTCCCATGGGCGGTGGCTCCAACTGGCTCGCCGACCTCCTCCACAACAACCCCGTCATCCTCGATAAAGCCAACGTCATCACCACCACCGAAGCTAAATCCATTCTCCTCCAATACCCGAATTTCCATCTCGACATACAGCTTCCCAAAGAAGGCAATCCGGCACCCCTTAAATTTAACATCACCCCTCAGGGCGACGATAGCCCACAGGGCGAATATACCATCGAGTTCGCATTCGACAATTGGAAATTCGGGCAGCCCGTCCCGGACAGTACCTTTGCATTCACCCCGCCCGAAGGTGTGACTGAAATGGTCCAACCCGGACAAGAACCCGACACCAGCCTGGGTACGGATGCCCCCGAAGTAACACTGCCCTTACTGGATGGTGGCGAAATTAAAATCAGCGACTTTAAAAACAAGAAAGTGCTTGTCCTCGATTTTTGGGCTACCTGGTGTGGCCCCTGCCGCATGGCCATGCCCATCATCGACGAAGTAGCAACGGAGTACAAAGACAAAGATGTCGCTGTCTACGCCGTAAACGTTAATGAAGACGCCAAGAAAATTCAGGAATTTGTCGATAAAATGGAGCTCACCCTACCTATAGCGATGGATGCAGGTAAAGCAAGTCGTCTGTACCATGCCGACTCCATTCCCAGAACGGTGGTCATCGGTAAAGACGGGCGCATCCAGGCGGTACACCTCGGCTACAGTCCCTACCTCAAACGTGAACTCACAAAACAAATCGATACCCTCCTCAAGGGCGAATCCCTCATCGACTAAAGTATACCCCCACCCTTCTTGTCATTCCCGGCCCCGACCGGGAATCCCCGCGTTTACCCTCCCAACCCAAGCTGGAACCCCAAATCATCAACACCACAACCAGCCTACCTGTCATTCTCGCGGAAGCGGTTTTTTTGCAAGCTGAGCCTCGCTTACCGCTCCACAGACACAAAAAAAGCACCCCGAAAAGTATCGGGGTGTTTTTGATTTTTAGTACGAACGACTATAGAAACTTGAGTAGCTTATCCGCCAACTGTGAGACCACTTCAGGATTCTTATAGTCTCCCAGTGCTATATGCGCACGCGCAGCTTCCACTTTCTCCAGCCGTACTTCTTCCTGACCTGCTGCCGCCTGAACAATGTTGGCTACTTCCGCAGCGGCCTGTGCAGCAGAACTGATCTTTACCGCATCCCCGCCCTGAGAAGACGTACCACTGGAATTGTTTGTGCCGGGTGCGTTGTCCCGCTCCGTTTTCGCTTTGGCAGTACGATCCGGCTTGGGTTCGGGAATCCCGCCAAGTCCTTGTATACCAACCATTTCAATATCCTCCTCGGATGTAATTCATCCGAACACCTAGTATTCTATACCCTCTTTATCGGTAAGGAGGGGCTAAAACTTAACCCTGAATTTAAATTTTATTTTAAAAGTTCGGACTCAGTATGACAGAAAGCACCCCAGCTTACAACGCTGTCCCTTAACCCTTTCCCTCGCTACAACTTGCACCATAGGCGAAGCAACTGAAACAGCGATGATGCCCCAGACGAATTCTGATTTTCATGGACTCGGACAGGTCGGAACCCAGGTCGTATAGGGGATCATCATCCACAAGGGTACAAGCGTAAACCCTTATGTCTCCATCACTTTTGACGACCATACGGCTAAATCCGCACATAAAATCAGCACGACTCTCCTCCGAATGATAGGTCCGCATACAGTTCTCGGTGATATGGGGCACGCCACCGGGATGGCTGTTGGGGGGCAGGAATTCAGGAAAGGCCACAATAAGGGTATCTTCCGGCACACCCGCTTTTTTGAATTGCGCCGTGTAGGCCCGGTCGATGGCCTGGGTATCTTCGTCCTTTTTCGCGAGCCGTGCGATGGACACCTGGAACCCGGCAGCATGGAGATCATGAAGTGTTTGCAGGGCTAAATCGAAATTACCTGCACCGCGACTGGCATCATGTTCCGCTGCGTCCGGATAGTCGAAACTGATACGAAAGCGCACGTCATGGGGCTTGTCGCGCAGGGCCAGTACCTCATCCATGCGCTTGCGAATGGGCAGGGTGCCATTGGTCAATACGAGGGCCGGGCGATGCTCCAGCGCGTAGCCCAGGATCATGCTAAACTCTTTATTTACATAGGGTTCTCCACCCGTAAAGGAAAACTGCTCCACCCCCAGTTTGACGGCTTCGTCCATGTAGGGCCGCAATTCTTCAAGGGTGGGTTGCTGTAGGCGGGAGTCGCCTGGCTTGGACCCTTCTAAACAGAAGGGGCACGACAGGTTACAGGCGGTCCCGGTATGGAACCAAAGCTCGCGCAGGGTGCCGGGCTGGATGTAACCTCTGGGGTCACCATCGGCCGTTGTTGTCCATTGTAGATTTTTATTTGTTGGAAGCGGAGGAATGCTAATGGACACAGAACAACCTTTCTATGGAATACAAAGACACAGTATAATTCATGAGTGACTGTAAATGC
>CALAXS010000283.1 GCA_937895305.1 uncultured bacterium | reverse complement strand
ATAAATATTTTCAAAATAGACGCCGTGCCCACACCCAATGTGCGCAGGATACCGATGTCGCGACGTTTCTCCATGACTACCATAATAAGGGTACTCGTAATGTTAAACGCAGCGACCAGCACCACAAAAGACAGCACGATAAACATGAGGAATTTTTCCTGCTCCAGCGCCCCGAAGAAGGCCTCCTGATTTTCGTACCAGGTCTCGGCCTTGAGATCACTAAACTCACGTTCAATCACTTCCTTCACCGCTGCAGACTGAAAAGGATCCTCCAGACGCATGTGAACGCCCAGCACACCTTCATCACCACTCAGCATCCGCGCCGTCTCCAAATTCACAAAACCATAGACCGCATCGAATTCATACATCTTGGCCTGAGAAATACCACTTACCTGTAAATAGAGTTGTCCGCCGGGACGTGTCCCCAAAACACCACTGGTCTTGCGGAATGTGAGGGCCTTGACTCGACTACCCACCGTCGCACCCAGTCGTTGCATGGCAAGTTTATAGCCCAGGATAATTTCTTTGTCACCCGGCAGTTCCCCGGCACCGTACTCGCGCCCACCGTTGCTAGTCAGGTTCTCTGCCAACTGGGTAATTTGGGCTTCACGCTCCATATCCACCCCGAGAATAATCGCGGGGGTCTGGTCGCGACCATTTTCCAGGATGGACTCAATCTGCACCACGGGACCCGACGCTTCAATCTGCGGGCATAACGCTTCCAGGTCCGCGCTGATGCTTTCCCAGTCGTAGATTTTGTGGGAGAGACGGCTGGAGACCGTGAGGTGCGAGCGGTTGCCGATGATGGAATCGCGCAGGGCCAGGTCAAAACCCGTCATGACGGACATAACCACAATAAGCGTCATCACCCCCACTGCGACCCCGGCGATGGAGATGACAGTGATGATGTTAACGAAGCGGTTTTTCCGCTTGCCCCGCACATAGCGCGAGGCGATGTAGCCTTCGAAGCGCACGAATGCGAACTCCTGTATTTAGTCCTTAGTCAGAATACGCAACTGTGGAAATAAAATCACATCGCGAATGGACGGGGAATCCGTGACCAACATGGCCAGGCGGTCGATACCGATACCCAGGCCTGCCGTCGGCGGCATACCCACTTCCAGCGCCGTAATAAAATCGTCGTCCAAGAATTGTGCCTCATCATCACCCGCTTCACGCAGGGCCACCTGGGCACTAAAACGCTCATGCTGGTCAATCGGGTCATTCAATTCCGAAAAGGCGTTTCCGATTTCCAGACAACCAATGAAGGGCTGGAAACGTTCTGTAATGGTCGGGTTATCGCGGTGCTTCTTCGCCAATGGCGAAATCTCCAGCGGATAGTCATAGAGGAAGGTAGGCTGCACCAGCTTGGGCTGCACCTTCACCGACATGACTTCGTCCACGATTTTCCCATAGCCCATAGTGGGATCCACATCCACTCCCACAGACTTCGCCAACTTCGCGGCTTCATCCTTGTCCGTCGTCTGTTCCAGGTCGATACCCGCATACTCGCGAATAGCATCAAACAAAGTCATCCGTTTCCACGGGCGCTTCACACTAATCGTCGTACCCTGATATTCAAATTCCGGGCCACCGCAGACCTGCTCCACGATGTACGTGAGCATTTCCTCGGTCTCGTCCATGAGACCCATATAATCCTGATAAGCCTCGTAGAGTTCCATGGTCGTGAACTCAGGATTATGGCGTGTGTCCACACCCTCGTTCCGGAAGCAACGGTTAATCTCAAAGACCTTGTCAAAACCACCCACGATGAGCTTCTTCAGGTACAGTTCCGGCGCGATGCGCAGATAAAAATCATCATCATAGGTATTGTGGCGCGTGATAAACGGACGGGCCGTAGCACCACCTGGAATGGGGTGGAGCATGGGCGTTTCCACTTCGAGATAGCCCTGCTTAATCAGCCAGTCGCGCATACACTGCACCATCTGGATACGCTTCTTGAAGGTGACCATCACCTCGGGATTGGCCACCATGTCGAGGTAACGCTGGCGATACCGGGTCTCCACATCCTTGAGGCCGTGGTGCTTTTCTACCGACGCCTTCAACGATTTGGTCAGCAGTTCATAGGACTCCACCCAGATGGTAATCTCGCCACGGCGCGTGCGTTTCACTGTACCGCGCACACCGATGAAATCGCCCAGGTCCAGATTCTTCAAGGTTTCGAACACCTCTTCGCCCACTTGATTCTTACCGAGAAAAGCCTGAATCTTGCCTGTGTCATCGCGCAGGTCAATCCAGTTGCTTTTGCCCTGATCCCGGAGCGCAACAATACGCCCGGCGACAGCCTGGTCCAGCAATGCAGCTTCGCCATCCTCACCCGCTGCTGTTTCCGCCGCTTCATAAGCACTGCAAATCGCACCCAGCGCACCACTCCGTTTAAAGCAATACTTGTACGGTTCATCCCCCGCCTCGCGTATGCGCGCCAACTTGTCCAGCCGATGCTGTCGTAAATCCTGTTCTGTACTGTGATGTTCTTCTTCGCTCATGTTCTCACTCTTTATCTTCGTAAGACGGGACGTCGCCCATCGGTTATACATTTCTAATTATTTCTTACTGGAAGTATTCTTACGTGCCAGGTCCCATTTGAGGAAAGCCTCGATAAACATGTCCAAATTGCCATCCAGCACCTTCTGCACATTGCCCGTCTCCGCGTTGGTGCGGGTGTCTTTAATCAACTGGTAGGGATGAAGAACATAGTTCCGAATCTGACTACCCCAGGCATTGTCCTGTTGCCCATCGCGCTGCGCATCCAGTTCCGCCTGTTGTTTTTTCACTTCAACATCATACAGTCGCGACTTGAGCATCTGAATGGCCGTGTCCCGGTTACGATGCTGAGAACGCTGGGTCTGACAAGCTGTAATAATGCCTGAAGGGATATGCGTGAGGCGAACGGCAGAATTGGTCTTGTTCACATGCTGCCCCCCTGCACCACTGGCACGAAACACATCCAGCTTGAGGTCTTCATCCCGAATCTCGATATCAATATCATCGTCCACTTCCGTGATGACTTCCACGGCTGCAAAGGAAGTGTGACGTCTGCTTTGGGAGTCAAAGGGGGAAATACGCACAAGGCGGTGTACGCCCTCTTCGCTTCGCAAGGTACCGTAGGCATTGGTCCCGGTCACGCGAAACACGCCACTCTTGAGGCCGGCTTCATCCCCGGCCTGATATTCCAGCACTTCCACTTCGAACTCGCGCAACTCGCAGTAACGGGTGATCATGCGGTACAACATCTCGGCCCAATCGCAGGATTCCGTACCCCCGGCACCCGGATGGATACTGATGAGCGCGGGTTTGCTGTCGCGCGGGTCACTAAAAAGACTGCTGATTTCCAGGCGGCCAAGCTTGGTTTCCATACTTTCAACCTGCATTTGGATGTCTTCTGTCAGGGTTTCGTCGTTTTCTTCCTGGGCCATCTCAATCAATACTTCCAGGTCTTCCAGTTCACTGGACAACTCAGTGGGGCCATTGACTATATTCTTCAACCCTTTCAGCTCTTGCACAACTTTCTGCGCTGCATCCGGGTTATCCCAGAAACCCTGAACAGCCATGCTCGATTCCAGATCCGCAATGCGCACCATGGTGGATTCCACATTCAATGCCTGTTGCAAATCCACCAGTCGCGCTTTTGCAAGCTGCACTTGTTTCGCTTCGTCTTCGTACATAAACTTCCAAACTTCCGGTATTAAAACAGACTGTCCAGGCTACTGCCCAGATAAACATACACAGGAACCGCCAGCAATAACCCATCACAACGATCCAGAATTCCACCATGACCCGGCAGGAGGGTACCCGAGTCTTTCACCCCGGCATCCCGCTTGAACAACGACTCCACCAAATCACCCAACACACTCACCACCCCCAGAATTAACCCGGTCAATGCATACTGCAGCAGATTCCAGTTCGGGAAAATATCCCATGCCATCTGGTGGCGCAGCATGTGAACGGCAAACATAATGATGACCGACGCGGTCAATCCACCAATGAGACCTTCCCAGGTTTTCTTGGGGCTGATCCTGGGAGCCATTTTATGCTGACCAAAAGCTTTCCCTGCAAAGTAAGCGCCACTATCCGCACAAACTACAGATAGCAGGATAATCAGCACATGACCTACACCGCCATCGCCACGATGAATCAACATGATATGGGCAGGCATCCAGCCAGTATATAAAATTGCGAACGCCCCGGTAGCAAAACCCGTTAAAGTGTGATGACCCCCATAAAGTTGCGCAGCGACAAAGACCATAAGCCCCAACATAAACAGCGCGTTTATATTCTCTACCTGGGGACTCAAGAAAGTCATACCCAGATTGGGTAATGCAATAGCAAAAAGTGTGGCCCCTTCATGGAGCTTGATTTCCTTGAGCCGTGCCATGCCCAGAAATTCGAGTCCCGCCAACACGGCTAAAATGGAAACAAACAACCCAAAGCCCGCCTGCAAGGAGGGCACCATAATCAGGGTCAATGCAAGGGCTGCCAGAATTGCGCCGGTTATAATGCGTTGAATCATGGACGGCCTCCGAAACGACGACTGCGGGATTGGTATTCGTAAATGGCATCGCATAGGCTCTGCTTTGAAAAGTCGGGCCACAGGGTGTCCTGTACCACAATCTCGGCGTAGGACAATTGCCAAAGCATAAAATTACTGAGGCGCATCTCGCCACTGGTCCGGATAAGCAGATCCACTTCACTGTATTCCGGTGCGTAGAGATACCGGGAAAATGCCTCTTCGTCCAGGCTATCCGGGTCCAGCGTGCCATCCTGCGCTGCATGAGCAATGCGCTTCGACGCGTCCACCAACTCTGCACGCCCCCCATAATTCAGCGCAACCATCGCCGTAAGCGATTTGTTGCCTTTGGTCCGATCAATACAATACTCCAAATCCTTGCACGCCTTTGCAGGCAAGCCCTCCGGTCGCCCGATAAAACCCACTCGCACATCATTCGCATCCAGCTCATCAATCTCTTTATGGATGTACTTGCTCATAAGTCGAAAAAGCGCATCCACTTCTATCTTGGACCGCTTCCAGTTTTCCGTGGAAAAGGCGTACAACGTCAATGCCGGTATGCCCAATTCACGGCACCCCTCGATTACTTTACGCACACCACGGGCACCCGCCTCGTGACCTTCCACATGGCGTTTCCCCTGCTGCTTGGCCCAGCGCCCGTTACCATCCATAATGATGGCCACATGACGGGGCAAGCGTTGCATATCCAGTCGCTTATCCAGTGGAGGGCGAGCGTTCATAGTGCGTCGGGTTTTCCTTATAAAAAAATACGCCGCGACCCCAGGGATCCGGAGATCCTTTAAGCGCGGCGTAAATAAATTGTCAGTGTGTGTAAACGTGAATCATGGGTTATACCGCCATAATATCTATTTCTTTGGCCTTGAAGGCCTCATCGATACTCTTGGTATGACCATCCGTAATCTTCTGCACCTCAGCAGAGAGATGATGCGCATCGTCTTCAGGAATATCGCCATCCTTCTGAAACTTCTTGATCTCTTCTATGGAATGACGACGTATATTGCGTATGGATACCTTCGCTTCTTCCACATGCTTCCCGGCAGCTTTCACCAGT
>CALAXS010000282.1 GCA_937895305.1 uncultured bacterium | reverse complement strand
AGTTTCCAATTTGCTAGGCCAGTTGCCACAAAAAATCCGGGTAGACGTTTTTACCTGCCTACCAGAAATGGTAGCTTTGTTTGATGAATCCTATTTTGACAGCCAGCAGGTGACATCCTCACCACTTTTTCCAAAATTTGGTTTAACCGATGCAGCAATTGCATTGCTTGCAAAAGAAAAGCACACAGTCCTCACTGTGGATTTACCTTTATACAGCAGACTACTTGGAGAAGGCATTCATGCAATCAACTTTAATCACTTACGTAAAAAATAACCGTTCCGTTCTTGTAACAGTTATCTTGCTACTCACCTGCGTATCGGCCTTTGCCGAACCCGCCATCGAAGTGCTGGACCCGAACTTTGCTGCGCCCGATGCAGAGAAGGGGCTACTCTGGTACGACGCTTTACAGATTGGTCTGGAAGGTCAGGGCTGGTCGGGTGATGCGTTGAAGACACCCTATGACCGTCTGCCCGCCAAGGCGGAAGGCGTGGTTCGTCCCCCGGTCTGGAATCTGAGTCTTCATAGCGCAGGCATGGCCCTGCATTTTGTGACGGACTCGAAAACCATCGCCGCACGCTGGACCCTGCGTAATGAAAACCTGGCCATGACCCACATGCCCGCTACGGGCGTGAGTGGTCTGGACCTTTATGCTCGTGATGATAAGGGTGAATGGCGCTGGTGCGCCATGGGTAAGCCCGGCAGCAAGACCAATGAAGTCAATCTTCTTTCCAATATCCCGGAAGGGCAACACGAATTCCTGCTCTACCTGCCCCTCTATAACGGTGTGGAGTCCCTGGCCATCGGTATCGAAAAAGAGGCAAGCCTCGCCAAAGGTCCGGCCCGTGTTGAAGGCCACAACAAACCCATCCTTTTCTATGGCACCTCCATCACCCACGGCGGTTGCGCATCCCGCCCCGGCATGGCCCATCCGTCCATTGTGGGGCGCATGCTGGATTACCCCGTCATCAATCTTGGTTTCAGTGGCAATGGTAAACTGGACCCGGAACTCCTGGACCTGCTTATCGAGCAAGACCCTGCTGTATACGTGCTGGACTGCGCGCCCAACATGCAACCGGACCTTATTGCAGAACGCACGGTGCCTTTCATCGAAGGCCTGCGCAAGGCCCGGCCCGACACCCCCATACTTCTGGTTGAGAATATCGTCTATCAACAGGGCTGGTTTATCAAGGGCAGCAAAGATGCCTACGTCAATAAAAATGTCGAATCACGCAAGGCTTTTGAAATCCTAAAAGAAAAGGGCATGAAGAATCTGGGCTATTTACCCTGTGAGGATTTATTGGGCCACGATTCCGAGGGCACGGTGGATGGTACCCACCCCAACGATTTAGGTTTTTACCGCTTCGCTGAAGCCATGACCCCGGCCCTGAAAAAGTTATTGAAGTAGGTTTGTTCCAGTTCCGGCAACCCCCGAACTGTGAAAAGTGACACGACATAACGAATCTGTCCATAATTAGTAAAGAATACCTTACATCCCCAAGCTACTATGGCCCAAGGGTTTAGGCATATTTATACCATATATGGTAAGCGTAGTTGATTTTATACCAGATAATGGGTAGACTGGTCGCCAATGATGTCGCTTGTTCTGTACAGGGCTGCGACGCGTCTGTTGTGTGGTACCGGGATCGTGTGTGTACCCGGTTAGATTTATGTGATGACCATGTTAAAGGGATGACCATGTTCAATACTATCTGGAAGTCTGTGCGTATACTCGCACTGCCTGTCGTACTTGTTGCAGTGATGAGTAGTTGCTCCACCACAGGCACTGGCAAAGCAGAACTCTTTCCCCCGGCCCCACAACCTACTGTTGCCAGGAACGATTTGCCCATGCAACGTCCCGTCACGGATTTACTGCGTGATGCGGAAAAGGCATTCCAGAAAGCCAACAAGGCCCAGGAGCAGGGGAAGCAGGAAGAGGCTATGCGCCACTACACGCTCATGCTGGAACTGCTGGTGGAAGCCGAACTCGATCCCGCTATTTTTTATTCCATGCGTAGTGAGTTTAACGGCATCCTCGATAAAGGGTCCAAGCACGCAAAAGCCTATCAGCATACCGACGACCACAATCGCTACACACCCTCTGGCGGAACAGGCAGCTACAGTGACATCAAGGTACCCGTACCCCTGCCACCCCGCGTGATTACCGTACTCGAAAAGATTCAGGGCCCCTGGCGCGCATCTTTCCAGACCGCGCTGGACCGTAGCCACCTCTATATGCCCTACATTACCAACGAACTGGAAAAAGCAGGCCTGCCCCGCGAATTGGTCTATGTCGCCATGATAGAAAGCCACTTTAAAGGCTCTGTAAATTCACGTGCTGGTGCTGGCGGTATGTGGCAGTTCATGCGCCCATCGGCCCGTCGTTTTGATCTGCGCATAGACAACTATGTAGACGAACGCTACGACTGGCAAAGCTCCACCCGCGCCGGTATCGAATACCTCACCGTGCTCCACGATATGTTTGAAGGCAACTGGCCTCTCGCCATTACGGCGTATAACATGGGCGAAGGCGGCGTGTCCCGCGCCATGGCGGCAAATGGGGGCGAGCCGAACCTCTGGAAACTCGTGGATACGCCACCCGCTTCCAACACTATCCGCCTGGAAACCAAAGAGTACTTTCCCAAGTTCCTCGCCTACTGGATGGTTTGCTCCAACCCTGAACGTTACGGCTTCACCGTGAAGCAAGGCCCCGCCGAAGTGCTGGTCAATGTGCCCGTGAATGGCATGTACGCCCTGGACGACCTTGACGAGACCATGGGCTTTCCCAATGGTACCCTTGCACGACTCAACCCGGATCTCATTCGAGAAGTCACCCCGCCCACAGGCACCTACGGCGTGACGGTACCACCGCAATACCAGGCCAAGCTGGCCTCTGCATTGAAAACGACCAAGACCCTTTCCTATAGCGGCGGCACCTACAAAGTGAAACGCGGCAACACCATCTCCGGTATCGCCAGCAGTTACGGTGTGTCCCAAGCAGAACTCATGCGCGTGAACAACATCCGCTCTGCAAGAAGTCTTCGCGTAGGTCAGACCCTCCAGATTCCCGGCAACGGCACAGGGCGTGGCGGTAGCAGCGTGACCCCCAGTGACAGCAGCGTGCCCCCCAGTGGTAACGGCATCTATACCGTGCGCAGTGGTGACACCCTCTCCACGGTTGCGAGGGGACATAGCACCACGGTTAAGAACATTCAGAACTGGAACGGCATGGGTAACAACACCAAGGTGGTTATCGGTCAAAAGCTCAGTGTAGGCAGTGCCGCAAGCACGAACATTGCACGTGCCTCCGGCAGCACAAACAGCAGCAGCAGTAGTGGCAGCACCACAACAACCCACACGGTGAAATCAGGCGAATACCCCGCCAAGATTGCCAGGCAATACGGCGTGTCCGTCAACGACTTGCTCGCCTGGAACAAGTTGAGCAAGAATAGCACCATCAAGGCTGGCCAGAAACTCACGGTCAAAGGCGGCTCAGCTCCCACAAGTACAGCCAGTGGCAATAGCACAGAAACCCTGCACCATACCGTGGCGAAAGGCGATACCGCTTCCGGCATCGCGAATAAATATGGGGTGCGCACCAACGACATCAAGGCCTGGAACAACCTCAACAGCCACCTTGCGTTGAAGATTGGCCAGAAGCTCACTATCAAAGCACCCCGGGTGCAGATGGCCTCCAACACCAACACCAGCACCAACACCAGCGCCCAGTCCAGCAATGATGTAGTGACCCACACCGTAGCACGGGGCCACAATCCCACTTCCATCGCACGCCGCTATGGTGTCAAAGTGGGCGACCTCTACAAATGGAACAGCTGGAACAAAAACCACGTTCTCCAGGTAGGCGACAAGGTTGTCTTATACAAGTAAGGCTCGTATCAGAAAGCTACGCATGGCCGTTATGAAATAGCGGGTACTTTTCCTCTCCTTTGGACCCGATTTTGCCAAAAACTTGCGCCACTTTTCCGCTATATGGCATACTACCCGCGCTTTTGCTTCGCATTCGGGTGATGTGTATCCAACCGTTTCGGGTTTAGGCGAAAGAACCTGTTGAAAGCCTCTTCAATGAGCTAAACTTCTCGAATTTCACACGATTTCCATCGTGCTGACAGGGGAAAATACATGGCGTTACATGTGAATAACAAGGGATTGGACCTGCCCATCACGGGTGCGCCCAGTGCGGATATCGACGAGGCTGTACAGACAGCGCACGTTGCTGTGGTCGCAACGGACTTTGTGGGCATGAAACCCACCATGTTCGTTAAAGTGGGCGACACCGTAAAGCGTGGCCAGACCCTCTTCGAAGACAAGAAAGCCCCCGGTGTGTTGCACACTTCCCCCGGTGCGGGTACTGTGGTCGCTATCAATCGTGGCGAACGCCGCGCCCTTCAATCGGTGGTGGTGGAGCTGAACGATGATGAGAAGCAAGGCCAGGGCGAGCAAGTCGCTTTCGAAAACTATAGTGATGATGATGTAGATGTAGTCTCTGCAGAAACGGTGCGTGCATTACTTATCGAGTCCGGTCTTTGGACCGCATTGCGCACCCGCCCCTTCAGCCGTGTACCCCAGGCCGACGCCGTAGCCCACTCCATTTTCGTGACGGCCATTGACACGAATCCCCTGGCCCCCAATCTGGATAGCATTGTGGAAGGCCGTGATGCCGAGATGAATACGGGCTTGAAAATGCTGAAGAAGCTGACGAATGGCCGTGTGTACTTCTGCAAGGCAGAGAACGCTGCATTCAAGGCTTCCATGAGTTCCGGCGCACAGGAAGAAACATTTCGCGGCCCCCACCCCAGCGGTACTGTGGGCCTGCATGTACATACCCTCGACCCGGTAAGCCGCAACAAGAGCGTGTGGCACATCGGTATTCAGGACGTCCTGGCCATTGGCCAGCTTTTCCGTACAGGAACCCTTGATGTGAAACGTATGGTCGCCCTGGGTGGCCCCCAGGTGAAGAAGCCCCGTCATCTGCTAACCCGGTTGGGTGCGTCTCTGGACGAAATCCTTGCGGGTGAACTGATTGAAGATGATAATCGCATCCTCTCCGGTTCAGTCTTCAATGGCACTACAGCCATGGGCGACATCCACGGTTTCCTTGGACGCTTCCACCAGCAGATCACGGTATTGAAAGAAGGAAGAGAGCGCGAATTTTTTGGCTGGCTCTCCTTTGGTGCCGAAAAATTTTCGGTCCTCAATATCTATTTGTCCAAGATTGTTCCGGACAAGTTGTTTAACTTTACGACCGGGACCAATGGTAGCAAACGGGCTATGGTACCCCTCGGACTGTATGAGCGTGTCATGCCCCTGGATATTCTACCCACCTATCTCCTGCGTTCACTCATCGTGGACGATTTGGAAAAGGCAGAGCAACTCGGGTGTCTTGAGCTGGACGAAGAAGATTTGGCCCTGTGTACATTTGTATGCCCCGGCAAATATGAATATGGTCCTATATTACGACGGAACTTAACCCTGATCGAGAAAGAAGGCTAATCGGCCCATGAAATTCTTACGCGATCTCCAGGATAAACAACGGCCCCTCTTTGAGAAGGGCGGTAAACTGGAAAAATTATATCCTCTCTT
>CALAXS010000281.1 GCA_937895305.1 uncultured bacterium | reverse complement strand
GGTATTTCAGCTTGTACGTATCATAGGCGATCAACAGGCCGTCGAGATCCTCTATAAACCTATGGATAGTACCTACATAGTCAAAGGCCCCAAAGAACGCCGTTCTGGCACATCAAGCTAGTGTATTTAAGAGGCGATTAAACGGATGGAAGAGTCACGATTTAAAAAATGGTGCTTCGGGGCAATTGTACTGCTCAGCATCATGGTCTATGCAAATACCTTTAATGGGGACTGGGTCTGGGATGATGCCTCTTCGGTATTGCTCCACAAGCATGTTCAGGATCCGGGTAAGCTGACTCAGCTCTTCAAGGAAGACCAGCATGCTTTCGGGCAGGGTCAAGGTAATTTCTATCGTCCCCTCTTATCCGTGACCTTCATGATCGACTTCCTGTTATCGCATGACCCTGTGGTCGATGGCGTGGAAAAGGGATTACCGGTCATCAAGCCCTTTGTATTTCACTTGAGCAGCATGATTTGGCATTGTGCTGCGGCCCTCCTACTCTTTGCATTCATGAGTCGTTGCGGTGCACCTCAATGGGTCCGTGCTGCGGTACCCCTGCTCTGGGTGGTTCATCCACTCCACACCGAGGCCGTGGCCTACATCAGTGGTCGTGCTGATATGATGTCCGGTGCCTTCATCTTCGGCGGACTCAGCCTGGCCCTTTGCCCAACCGATAACAGGAAACATATTCTCCTTTGGGGGCTGGCTCTGCTTTGTTTTATCAGCGGACTCCTGAGTAAGGAATCTGCCATGATTTTCCCTGCGCTCCTTTTTCTTTGCCTCCTCCTCGGCGCTGGGCGTACAAAAGATGCCCCCAAAAGCGGGTATCGCTGGGTACCCCTCCTCCTTTCGGGCATCGTCCTCGGCGGCTATGGTTATCTACGCAGTTCCGTGCTCAGTTTTGCAGATTCAACAGCAGCAACGAGTCCCCCCTTCGTTGAGCGTCTTTTTGAAACAGGTCAGGCCTTCGCCTTTTATCTCAAGGTGCTCTTCATCCCTACCCACCTGCACATGGAACAGAGCCTGGTCGGTGTCCCCGACTGGACGGCCTGGCTCGGTTTTGCAGGGATTGCATTTTTTATTCTCCTCTTCATCGTGGCCTGGCGCGCAAAGCAACATCGTCTGGCCCTGGCTTCAGGTTGGTTCCTCCTCAGCTGGCTCCCCATATCCGGCCTCTTCCCGCTGAACGCACCCATGGCCGAACACTGGATGTATGTACCCATGGCTGGTTTCTGGTGGGCCCTGGCTGAAATTGCAGTGCTCCTGGGTGAAAATAAACCCGTTGTGTATCTGCGTACCGCTGCGGTCTATGGACTTTGTGTACTCTTTGTGGTGTTGAGCATTCAGCGCAATGCGGATTGGGACAGTAATGAACGGCTCTTCCGCAGCACCATCGCTGAAAATCCTAATTCCATGCGCGTGCATCACAATCTGGCTGTATCCTATAGCGATATTCTGAAGAACGAGGCCGGAGCACAACGCCACTATCAGCGTGTACTGGATTTGCAAGGTCCGGTACAGTCCGGCAGAATGTCACTCCAACAAGTCGACGTCTATTCCTCGCTGGGCAGGAGTTATTTTGCGCAAAAAAACTACGCCAAGGCCTTGTACTATTTCGCACCACTCACCACCATCCAGCCCGATAGTGACCAGAATAAAAGCACGGTCTATGAAGCCGCCTACAATTCGGGTCTGTCCATGCTGGCTTTGGGAGACTTGAATTTGGCGAGTCGCTATTTTGGTTTGGTCGAACAACTGGCCCCGCAAATGAAACCCAATATCAAAGCCCTTATGCTCGGCGCACCCCTATAACAAAAGCTATACGCCTAGACTTGTCCTGAACCTGAAAAGGAGTCTGCACCTTGCTTCAACAACGTCTTATCCATCCAGAGATTCTGGAATCTATCGGTGCTGCGGGTCATGGATCGCGTATTCTCATTTGTGATGGAAATTATCCAGCCAGTACACGCGTCGGTGAGAATGCTGATTTGGTCTATCTGAACCTGGCACCGGGAAAACCAACGGTATCCGAAGTCCTCGATATTCTCCTGACGGCCATTCCCGTGGAAGATGCGGCCGTCATGACACCTGATGAAGGTGCAGAGCCCCCCATATTCCAGGAATTTCGTAGCCTCATGCCAGATTTGACCCTGACGAAATACGAGCGCTATGAGTTTTATGAGGAAGCCTCGGGGCCGGACACCTGCCTGCAAATCATTACTGGCGAGCAGCGCATTTATGCCAATTTGCTGCTCACCATCGGAGTCTGCACGCCGGAACTGTAGCGCGATACCCTGTCAGATCCCTCTTTTGTAGCAGTGTTCGCACTTTTAGAACCTGATCCGTCACCTCTTCGCCTCTTGATAGCAGGATTGTCGGTACTTGGGAAGCCTGTAAATCACAGGGTCTTAGCCGTGAAAACAGCGAAAAAAGGGTTGGGGAGTTTTCTTGACACAACCCAAGTCCCATGCTAGAATGCGCTCAATGTGATGTAGTGTTGTTTTTTCACGGACCGATAGCATCGGTCTGCACTATGTTGCATGTTACAGGCTGGAAAGTGACGGGTAGCGTAGTATGTTTCACGCTGCACAGATTGCTTTCTTAACAGGGAATACCGTTTACGGAGGTTTGGGTACATGGCCAACGATCAGGATACCCCCGAAGAAGAGAACAAAGCAAAAGATATCTCCAGTGATTCGGGGCTGGGCAACCTTCCCCCACTGAGTGACTTCGATTCGCAGGGCGGACTCGGTTCAGATGGTGGTTTACCACCGCTGGGCAGCTTTGATACACAGGACGATTCGGAATTGGGCACCCCGGCGGATACGTCGGGCACCCCATCTGCGGGTGGTCTTCCTCCAATCAGCGATATTGATGTAGATACACCCACCCCCGCTTCAGGTGGCGCCTCACCTTTTGAGAGCAATGTAGAAGACACCTTCTCGGGTGGTGCTTCGTCCGGTGGTTTTCAGGACCTCGCTGCGGACAGTGACTTTTCACCGGAAACACCGGAAATCGGACCCGGGCCAGAGTCCAATGTGGACACGCCCCTCTTCGATAGTGCCTTTGGTGGCGATAGTGGCAACAGTGGCTTTGACGCTGCTGTTGACACTCCAGCACCTACCCAGGCCATGGAAACACCCATGTTCGGTGGTACGGATGCACCCGGCGGTGCCAGCTCCGGTGGTGGCTTTGGTGATGCTGGTGGATTCGGCGATACTTCGGGTGGCTTTGGGGGTGGCGATACGGGCGGATTCGGTGGCGATACCAGTGGCGGTGGATTTGATGTAAGTGGTGGTTTCAGTCAGGGCACACCTGCTCCTGATTTCTCCCCCGACACCGATATGAACCAGGCCGCTTTGGGTGCTGCAACAGGTGCTGATGGTGGTAAAGGCAAGAAGAAACGTGGCGGAGGAGGCGGTGGCAGCACAGGTGTCCTCGTTGCCGCAGCAGTGATCGCCCTCGTTATCGGTATGGCCGTTGGCCCCCGTGTAGTGGGCTTTATCCCCGGTGTAGGCGGAATGCTGAATCCTGCAGTTGGTGATGTATTAAAAGCGCAAAAAGAAGCCGAGGATTGGCAAGCAAAGTACATTGAAATACAAGGTAGCATGAAGGATCTACCTCCTGATCTCAGTCAGGAAAAAATTGATGAAATGATTGGTCAGGCTGCTCAGCTTACTGGAGATATCACGAATTCTGAAAACCAGCTGGCCAGTATCAATACTGATAGAGAAACGGCACGGGCCGATTTAGAGTCGTTGGAGGTGGAT